>CAYLXS010000025.1:0-13740 GCA_964387765.1 uncultured Syntrophaceae bacterium | reverse complement strand
TCCCCTATCTGCCTACCGGCTGATTCTCGTCCCGATTTGATTGTCATAATATCACTTCGTCCCCTTATGGATTTCAAGACAGACTTCAGGTTATCTGCCAGTCAACCGGACAAAATTCCGGAAACCTTTGAATCATGTAGTCTTTTACACATTCTTCGATCTCCCGGGCGGTGGGGAAAGTCATCACCTTTTTCAACAGTTCTTTTGACTCTCTGACCGTTGATTTTCTTATTATCTTCTTTACACGGGGTATCGCCAGGGGTGTCATGCTGAGTCCGTCCAGTTCAAGACCGAGTAGAACGGGCGTACACAGGGGATCACCTGCCATCTCGCCACACATGGCAACCTTTATCCCGGCGTCATGTCCCGCATCTACAACCTGCCTGATCATCCTCAATATGGCGGGGTGAAGAGGCTCATACAGATATGTAACACGTTCGTTTACCCTGTCAATAGCAAGTGCATACTGTATAAGATCATTAGTCCCGATACTGAAAAAATCCACCCTTTCAGCCAGTTGCTCCGCCATGATCACCGCAGACGGAACTTCTATCATGATACCTACCTTTATATCCTCATCGATGGGAATCCCTTCGGATAACAATTCTCCCTTAACCTCATCAATTATGCTCCTGGCATCCATGATTTCCCTCACCCCGGAAATCATGGGAAGCAGGATACCTGTATTACCATAAGCGCTGGCGCGCAGAATAGCCCTCAATTGCACCTTGAAGAGTTCAACTTCCTGAAGGCAGAATCTTATCGCCCTCAACCCCATCACAGGGTTCATCTCTTCGGCCAGACCTGCATCGGAGACAAACTTGTCACCACCCAGATCAAACGTCCTGATTGTGACCCACTTGATTCCATCACCTTCTATCACCTTCTTATAACTGAAAAAATGCTCTTCTTCCGTGGGAAGTTGTCCTTTATTGATATATATAAACTCTGTCCGGTAAAGCCCCACACCATTGGCCCCATGAAACACCGCTGAGGGAATCTCTTCGATAAACTCTATATTCGCCCCCACTCCCACACTATGGCCATCGGCTGTCACGGCAGGAAGATGCGCGTCCTTGAGCATATCTTCTTCCATTGCAAGGTAGTGTTTCTTTTTGTCCTCGTATCTCTTTATCACCTCCAGATCGGGATTTATAATAACAACGCCAGCGGTGCCGTCAACAATGATTACGCTACCTGTGCTTACCTCTTCGGTAATTCTCTCGAGTCCGACAACTGCGGGGATTTCTATAGATTTTGCCACAATCGCGGTATGAGAAGTCTTCCCTCCGATGTCCGTGGCAAAACCCAAGATCTTACGAGTCGCCATCTGAACAGTATCGGCCGGCGAGAGGTCTCTTGCGACAATGACAACTTCCCCTTCGATATCAGAGACTCTCTCAAGCGCCTTTCCAGACAGATTCCTCAGTATTCTCTGTCCCACATATTCTACATCCTTGATCCGATCCCTGAGATAATCATCCTCTATCTTATCGAATATCTCCCTCTGTCGGGAGATCGCCATCTGCACCGCCCATTCCGCATTAACAAGGTGATTCTTTATGTTCTTTATGATATCCCTGACAAAGGTTTTGTCGTCGAGTATCATGATATGAACATCGACAAAGAGCGATCCTATCCCCTTGTGATCTTTAAGATCCGTTTTTATGTCCAACAATTCCTGCCGTGAATCTCTGAGGGATTTCCTGAACCTCTTTATTTCCCTGGAGACAGTCTCATCACCACTCAATTCATAAAGTGCTTCTTTAATGTCCTGGCGATTCAAGACATAGGCGCTTCCGATCACTATGCCGGGAGAAACTCCTATGCCCTTCAATACAACAGTTCTTTTCGGTTCATTCTCGCCCAATTATTCTTCTCCAAATTTATTTTCTACGAGCTTTTCAAGCTCCCTCATGACATCATCCGCATCTAGACCCTCGGCCTCAACCGTAATGCGACTCCCCATGGAACATGCAAGTGTCAATATATCCAGAATGCTCTTGCCGTCAACCTTTTTCCCATCTTTCTTAAGAAACACCCTGGAATCATACCTGCTCGATGCATTTACTATCGTGGCGGCAGCTCTCGCGTGAAGTCCCAGCTTGTTCTTTAAAGTGAATGTCTTGATTCTCTTCATTTTAGACTGTCACCACAAATAGGAACACCACAGCTCCATAAAGCACCACGAGAGAAGATATCCCTCTGCCTACCAGCCAGAAGCATAAGAGAACAAGAGCGAATGTTCCCCCAACCGCCACTCCCCATGGGAAATTCACAAGCGGGAAAGAGGAATTTACAAAAACAGCACACAGAATGGCAAGGAAAAAAGTCGTAACCCACTTTAATATTCTGATCTTCCCGGGCAGATCTATCGCGCTTAGAAAACTAATTCCACCCTTTCCGTCGAGGTAACCCTCAATGAAACCCCTCAACCGGATCCAGATATGAATGGAATTGTACACCAGCAGAAAAAACAGCGGGGCTACGAGCAATCCTTCAAGCGCCAGTATTACTCCGGCCACGGAGGAAAGCGGCTTGAGTCCTCCCCAGAAAAAGGGGTCACCTATAGCAGCATAAGGGGCCATCAGTGTCTCTTTGAGACGAAGCGCTTCCGGACAGTTGCCGTCTTCAGAAGATTCCTCCAGCCTGGCTGCAGAACCTATGATTGCCCCCGTTAGATATGGGTGAGAATTAAACGACTGGATATGCCTTGTCAGTACCCCGGAAATCCGTTCTTTGTTATCTCTATATCTTCTAGCCAGAGGAATCAGGGAATATGCGAAACCTACATTCTGCATTCTCCGGAAATTCCACGAAGATTGAATGAACAGAGATCTGAGAAACATCTCTGTCAGGTCACCCTTCTTCACTTTGTAATACCTCTCCTATTTTCCCGAAAGCCTTCATCTTTAAAATTTCCGAAGATATATTATTACCCCTCAGGACAAAATGCAAGTAACACGTTTAACACGTTCGGTCAATTGCCAGGAGGAGAGGCCCGGGGGATAATTTTTTATTGACACGATATGTTTTATCTGGTAGGAAGCGCTCCAGTTTATTCGGAACATCTGCAACGATCGGGACGCCCGCGGCATGACGGCCCGATTTTTTTGTCCGATATATACTCAATCAAAAAAAGGGGGATGATACCCATGCTTTGCCAAACCGTCAAGAAAGGTTCTGAATGCGTCTTTATGACTAAAAAAGGGTGTAGTTTTAATGGAGGCAGTTGCCATCCAATCATTGACAAGTGTGAAGGATGCAGCAAGTGTATTGAATATTCTGGCGTTAAATATTGCATAGTTTACCCTGATCCCGCAGGAAAATGGGCTGTCGGAGGATGTCCATCAGCAACACATATAGAAAAGACTGCTGGAGAAACCGCCCAAAAGATCAACCCGTTGAAGGCATCAAAGAGAGGTTCAAGAAGATAGTTCCCGCAGAAAGATTTTGCGGCGGGCTTTGATTGAACAGTTTTATTATAAACAGAAGGCCGGTTAAAGCTGACACCTTTAACCGGCCTCTTCATACACACCCTGGATGATCCTGACGTTTAACCAACGATTTTCTTTATTTCCTTTAATCTCTTTTTGATGTCAATCAGCCTGTCATCTCCACCAGCGGAACTGCTTTCTCCTCGATTTATATCGGTCAATTTTTTTTTGGCCCCGGCTATGGTGAACATCTCTCCATACAGCAGATTCTTGATTGTCAGTAATTGTTTTACGTCTTTCTTCCGGTAAAGACGCTGGCCTGATTTTGTCCGCGTAGGTCTTACAGTCCTGAACTCCGACTCCCAATATCTGACAACGTAAGGCTCCACACCCAGTATTTTGCTTACCTCACCAATACGGAAATAATTCTTATCAGGAATATTCATAATAGAGAACCCGCAAATGTTTCTGTTTATTTATAAGGATTTTCGTTCAAGATCAAGGCGTGCGAACAAAATAACCACAGGTGCCCCGCAGGAAATGCCCTTGGGTGCATATAGTTGATATTCCGAGGATTATTTTCCGAGCATAACGCAAAGATTGGGCGAAAAGACCATTAATAAACAAAATCACAAATCAAGGTCAGGAACCAGCACAAGTCAATCCTTCAAGCAATCAGCTATTTAACGCTTTCTTCAACACCTGACTTGATTTAAAGGTCAAGACCCTTCTGGCCGATATTTTCATCTCCTCGCCTGTCTGAGGGTTTCTCCCCCTGCGAGCTGCCTTTTCTTTGATATTTAATTTACCGAACCCGGAAATCTTTACATCCTCGCCTCTGGCAAGGGTTTCTTTTATGATATCAAACACCGACTCTATAAAACGGGCAGAATCGCTCTTTGAGATACCCATTCTTTCATGAACATTCCTTATGATATCAGCCTTCGTCATTTCTCCCCTCCCTGATTTGATGTCATTTAAATTTCCATCCCTCTGATCTTCGCACCCGTGTGTTTTATTATTCTTTCCACAAGTCTGCCATGTACCTCATTAACTTCATCTTCCGTCAGAGTTTTTGTGGCAGAACGATAGATAAATCTCACGGCCAGACTCTTCATCCCGTCAAGAATCCCTTTTCCGACGTATACATCAAATATGTTCATATATTCAAGCAAATTCTCTCTTTCCCCGAGAGCAAGATCCAATATGTATCTCCCTTCAACCTTTCTATCTACCACAAACGCAACATCTCTCGAAGTAGACGGAAACTTCGGGATATCCCTGTAGATCATTTCCTTGCACGGCAGGGAGGCAATTGACTGGAGGTCAAGCTCGAAGACCACAGCCTTTTCTTTTATATCCATCTTATCAAGGACATCGGGATGAACCTCACCCAGGAATCCAACGGTCTTGCCTCCCGACATAACATAACATGACCTTCCGGGATGGAGGAAGGGCCGGTCGCAATCGGAGTTGAAACGGGCATCACGGATTCTCAGGGCATCAAACAGATTTTCCACGCATCCCTTAAGATCATAGAAATCGGATTGCAGCCCGTCATCAAAGTGCCACGACCTGTCATATCTGGAACCTGTAATAAGACCACCTATCATTTCATTCTCCACAGGCAGTTCTTTGCCAATATCCGTAAATACCTTCCCCATTTCAAATATTCTGAGGTCACGATTGCCGGCACTGATGTTTTTCTTCATCGTTTCCAAAAGACCATACACAAGACCCGTTCTCATGACTGACATGTCTTCACCAAGGGGATCTTCAAGCTTTATCAGCCTGCACTCCGCATCACCTTTGCCCAGATCGAGAATGTTCACTGATGCCGGGGTTGTGAAACTGTAATTTATAACCTCTGAATAACCATAGCCGTTAAATATGGTCCTTATCCTGTTTTCCAGTGTCCTTTTATCGTTTGACACCCCCTTTCCGGCTGAAAGCCCCGGCAGAGATACAGGAATGTCCTCGTAACCATGGATTCTTGCTATCTCCTCGGTCAGGTCTATCTCTCTTGAGATGTCCACCCTGAAGGTGGGTGGTGTCACAAGGTATCCCCCTTCCCTGTCTTCCTTCACTCTCATCTCAAGTCCCTCAAGGATGTCTTTCATCTCTCCTGTACTGATCTGCGTGCCCAGAATCCTGTTCACTCTTTCCGGTCGGAGAGATATATCCCTTACCGTTTTGATCTTCCGGGGATATTCATCAATATAACCCCTGCACATGTAGCCACCCGACAGATCGGTTATCAGTTGAGCGGCTCTGTTGAGGGCATTTACAACCCCTTCAGGATCTATCCCCCTCTCAAAGCGAAAGGCTGCGTCTGTACTCATTCCCATAGATCGTGCAGACCTGCGGATGGAAGAAGGGTTGAAATAGGCGCTCTCAAGGAGGATATCTTTCGTATCATCCTTTACCTCGGAATTGAGCCCGCCCATTATGCCGGCAACCGCGACTGGTTTGACGCCGTCACATATCATAAGCGTACGGGCACTCAACGTCCTTGTCTTTTCGTCCAGGGAAACAAACTCCTCACCTTCCGTCGCGCCCCTCACAACGATTCTTTCCTCTTCCAGAAATCGGAAATCAAAGGCATGCAGCGGTTGTCCGCATTCCATCATGACAAAATTCGTCACATCAACGATATTATTGATCGCGCGCAATCCCACCGCTTCGAGTCTCATGCGCATCCATGCAGGGGAAGGCCTTATTTCAATATCCTTTATGAGCCTGGCTGTATATCTGGGGCACAGATTGGAATCGAGTATTTTAACAGAAGTCAGAGCGTCTGTATTCTCTCCCTTCTCTTCGAATTTTATACTAGGATACCTTACTTTTCCCCCCGTGATAGCTGCAATCTCTCTTGCCATACCTGTCATGCTCAGGCAATCGGAACGATTCGGGGTAATGGATACATCAAGTGCGACATCTTCCAGATCAAGGACCACAGCCAGGTCTTCTCCAAGTTTGAGATCGCCGGGCAGCATCATTATACCTGTTGTGTCCTCGCCTATCCCAAGCTCCTCTTCGGAGCACAACATCCCCTCGGACACCTCTCCCCGCAACCGGGAACTCTTTATCGTGTATCCACCCGGTATGGTTGCACCCACTTTGGCAAATGGAACGATGTCACCCGCACTTATGTTTTTTGCGCCACACACTACAGGAAAAGTCTGCTCACCGGTTGAAACCTCACACAGTGAAAGCTTATCGGCATTGGGATGGGATTTGACGGAAAGTATCTTTGCGACAACTACGCTGGAGAAACCGGGGCTTATTCTGTTTATGGAATCAACCTCCAGCCCGGCCATTGTCAACTTGCCGGCAATCTCCTCCGGGGTTAGTTCTACATCGATATAATCCCTCAACCACTTGAGACTGACTAACATGTATATTCACCACCACTGATTTAAAAAGGTTAAAACTGTTCCAGAAATCTCCGGTCATTCTCGAAAAACAGACGAATATCCGATATGCCATATTTGAGCATCGCGATCCTCTCTACACCGAGGCCAAAGGCAAAACCTGAAAATTTTTCGGTATCATAGTGTACTGTCTTGAAGACTTCAGGATCAACCATTCCGCATCCGAGAATTTCTATCCATCCGCTGTGGCCGCACACCCGGCAACCGGAACCTCCACACATCACGCACTGTATGTCAACCTCCGCGCTCGGTTCTGTAAAGGGAAAAAAGCTGGGACGAAATCTTAACAGGGTATCGCTGCCAAACATCTGCCGGAGAAAAAATGTCAGGGTTCCTTTAAGATCCCCGAACGTGATGTTCTCATCAACCAGCAATCCCTCAACCTGATGAAACATCGGGGTATGCGAGATATCGGAATCGGGCCGGTATACCTTACCGGGTGAGATAATCCTCACAGGGGGAGATTGTTTTTCCATCGTCCTGATCTGGACGGGAGAAGTATGGGTACGCAGGACAACATTATCGGTTACATAGAATGTGTCATGTATATCTCTGGCGGGATGATCTTCGGGGATATTAAGGGCTTCGAAATTGTAATAAGTCAACTCTACCTCGGGACCTTCTACCACGGAAAATCCCAGGGTTGAAAATATATCGCATATCTCACCCTCCACCCTTGTCACGGGATGGACCTTCCCATATCTTACACCCCTGCCTGGAAGTGTTACATCGATCTTCTCCTCACGCAGGGACTTGCGTTTCCCCCCGAATTCTATTTCTTTCAGGGCATTCTCTATTTTTTCCAGGAGAGAACTTTTTATATTGTTGGAAAGTTTACCCAGAACAGGTTTATCCTCGGATGCAACATCCTTCAGGCCTCGGAGAAGATCGGTGAGAAGTCCCTTCCTTCCAAGATATCTGGTTTTTATTCCAAGAAATTCATCTTTGCTGTTCGCTGAATTTAGCTCATCATCAGCCTTTCTCCGCAGATTTTCGAGAGCTTCTTTCACGTAATCTACTCGACTTTCGCCATACCGGCAATCTTTGCAAAGGCCCCGGGATCATTAACTGCAAGTTCCGCGAGTATCTTCCTGTCCAGATCAACCCCCGCAGTTTTTATCCCGTTTATGAATCTGCTGTAAGAAATACCGTTCATGCGGGCGGCAGCATTTATTCTTGCGATCCAAAGCTTTCTGAAATCACGTTTCCTTACCTTGCGATCCCTGTAGGAGTATTTCATCGCCCTTTCAACCGCTTCGGTAGCGGTCCGGTACAACCTGCTCCTCGCACCGAAATACCCTTTTGCGAGTTTCAGAATCCCTCTTCTCTTTTTCCTGGCGTGTATACTTCTCTTTACTCTTGACATATATATCTCCCTGAAACTATTTTATGCATAAGGAATCAGCTTCTTGATTCCATTCATATCGCTCTTATCAAGGAAACTTGATTTCCTCAGGTTTCTCTTCCTTTTGGTTGTCTTCTTGGTCAGAATATGGCTGGAATAAGCCTTGCTCCTTTTTATCTTCCCCTTCGCGGTCAGGCTAAATCTCTTAGCCGCCCCCCTGTGTGTTTTCATCTTTGGCATTCTATTACTCCTGGTTCAATTATTAAGGAAACTGTTACTTCTTCGGAGGAGACAACACCATTATCATATTTCTCCCCTCACGTTTGGGAAACTGGTCAACAACACATATATCGCCCAGTCTGTCCTTTATCTTCTCCATTGTCTGTCTTCCCTTATCCGCATAGACAATCTCCCTGCCCCTGAACATCATGGTTATTTTTACCTTGTTGTTCTGTTCGAGGAAGCGTTGTATATGCCGGAGCTTTACCTGAAGATCGTGCTCTTCCGTCTTTGGTCTTATGCGAATTTCCTTCAGCTGGACAGTGCTTTGACTTTTTTTTGTTCCATGAGACTTCTTACTTCGCTGATACAGGTATTTTCCGTAATCCATGATCCGGCAAACCGGAGGCGAGGAATTCGGGGCCACCTCAACCAGGTCGAGATTCTGTTTTTCCGCCTCTGCCAGAGCATCGGCAAGGGCTATTATCCCCAGTTGCTCCCCATCAGAATGGACCACTCTCACCTTGTCAACCCTGATATCTTTATTGATTCTCAAATGTTTAGCTATGTGTCACCTCCCGAATTTTCGCAGAAAAGCGATATTATAACACATTTTTACTCGTATTTGTTGCACTTTTCATCCACAATGGAAACAAAATCACTGACGCTCACGGAACCAATATTTTTGCCGTCCCGCTGTCTGGGTGAGATCGTGCCGGATTCCACTTCCCTGTCGCCTATGACCAGCATATAGGGAATCTTTTGCATCTGTCCTTCTCTTATCTTATATCCGAGTTTCTCGTTTCTGAAATCTTTTTCGCAGCGTACCCCCGCATCTACCAGCTGATTGTAGACATTTTCACCGTAAGGGATATGTTTGTCGGTTACCGTAAGAACACTAGCCTGCACAGGTGACAGCCATACTGGAAAGGCCCCCGCGTAATGCTCAATTAACACCCCCATGAACCGTTCTATTGCTCCCAGAATAACCCTGTGAAGCATAACAGGCCTGTGTTTCTCTCCATCCGACCCGATATAGGACAAATCAAATCTCTCAGGAAGAGCGAAATCACACTGTATGGTGGCACACTGCCACTTTCTTCCGAGAGCGTCTTTCAGCTTGAAATCTATCTTGGGACCATAAAACGCGCCGTCTCCTTCATTAACATCATAGATCATGTTATTATCTTCAAGCGCCTGTTTCAGGGCGTCAGTTGCCAGTTCCCAGTCTTCATCAGATCCTATCGAGTCCTCCGGCCTTGTGCTCAGCTCCACCTCATATTCAAAACCGAACACGCCCATGGAATAATCCACCAGGTCTGCGATGGCTCTTATTTCCATATTCAACTGATCTGGCGTACACAGAATATGGGCATCATCCTGCGTGAACTGACGCGCCCGCATGAGGCCATGCAGGACACCCGTCTTCTCATGCCTGAGAACTGTTCCCAGCTCAAAATATCTCAGGGGCAGATCCCTGTAACTCCTTATCTTTGACTTGTATATCAGCATATGAGCGAGACAGTTCATCGGTTTTATGCCATACAACTGTTCGTCAACCTCGGTGAAATACATATTTTCCCGATAGTGATCGAAATGCCCGGACTTTTTCCATAGATCACCTTTCAAGATCTGGGGGCCCATCACAATACCGTAACCGCGTTTAAGATGTTCCTTTTTCTCCCAATCTTCTATGATCGTTCTCAAAAGAGCGCCCTTCGGGTGAAATATCACTAGTCCCGGCCCAGCCTCGTCATTTATCTGGAAGAGATCAAGCTCTCTCCCCAGCCTCCGATGGTCCCTCTTTTTGGCCTCTTCTATTAGTCTGAGATAATTGTCCAGTTCCTCCTGGGTGGCAAATCCGGTGCCATAGATACGCTGAAGCATCTTGTTCTTTTCGTCTCCGCGCCAGTATGCCCCTGCGACATTCAGGAGTTTAAAGGCCCTGACCATCCCGGTTGAAGGGATGTGAGGTCCCCGGCAGAGGTCGACAAACTCTCCCTGACTGTACAGGCTTACATCGGTGACATCCTCGGGAAGATCATTCAACAGTTCCACTTTGTACGGCTCACCTTTGTCCCTGAAGAAAGAAACCGCCTCTTCCCTGGACATCTCCCTGCGAATAAAGGGGTAATCGGCGGAAACAATCTCATGCATCTTTTTCTCTATTCTGTCGAGATCTTCAGGGGTAAAGGTGTTGGAATATTCAAAATCATAGTAGAAGCCGTTTTCTATCGAAGGTCCTATGGTTACCCTGACACCTTCGAATATCTCCTGCACCGCCTGGGCCATTATATGTGATATGCTGTGCCTCAACACACCCAGACCATCCGCGGAGGTTATATCAACGAGCTCTAATTCCACATCTTCTTCCACGGAACGGCTTAAATCCACCATCTCGCCGTTAACCCTGACCGCTACGATGGACGCGAAATCACCTTCATAACGGGAAGAGATTATCTCCCTGACAGTTTTTCCGGACTGGCATAGCTCAACAGAACCATCCGGGAATTTCACACTTACCTTTTTCACAACAATACTCCGGGTATCTCAGCCCTCTTCAGCCCTCTAAAGAAAAGGCACCACAAACACAGATGCCTCTCTACACATGCATATATAGAATGGTAGGCACGCAGGGATTTGAACCCTGGACCCCCACCGTGTCAAGGTGATGCTCTCCCCCTGAGCTACGTGCCTATGCCCTGAAAAGACTAAACCACCTAACAATAAAAAGGTCTTCTGTCAAGAAATATTATAAAAAAGCCTATGAGTTGTTTATGATTTTTATACCTTTGAAGATATAATTAAATCCGGAAACCACTGTAAAAAAAGCGGTGATCCAGAATAACGTCACAATCACCATATGGTTAATATATCCGGGTATGGATATAGACATAAGCACAAGAAAAACTGTTAAAAGTTGCAACACCGTAGTCGCCTTGCTCACATAGGCGGGACGTATCTCGAAAGAAACCGACATAAGGGAGAGCACGGATACGCCAAGCAGGATTATACAATCCCGGCTTATGACAATCACCGTAAGCCATCCCGGTATAATATCCAGAATCGACAGAGCAACAAAAGCTGTTGCTATTAACGCCTTGTCCGCCAGCGGATCCAGATATGCACCCAGAACCGTCTGTTGTTTTAATATCCTTGCCAGAAACCCATCCAGACCATCCGTCACACCCGCGATGACAAAGACTAAAAGGGCGTAAGAAAAAGAACCCTGCATCAGGAGTATAACAAAGACCGGAACCAGTATTATGCGAAGAAGGGTAAGCATATTTGGAATGTTCATAATCTACGATCCTGCCCTTCTACCATAATTCCCAGAATCTTTTTTCAGGGGGTGGTTTCCCTACGGAATCGGGCCCATCGGGGAGACTGGAAAGGGTTTCATCAATAATCTTCCGGATAGCCGGCTCATAAGACTGGCATGCCTTCAATTCAAGCCTCTTCCGTGTAAAATCATAGTGCCTGTCCACCACACTGTACCTGGAACTCCAGAGGGTTGTCCCCGTTCTGACGCTCTTCAATTCCAGTGAAACAGAGACAGTCGTGGGTGCATAAACGCTGATAAAAGAGGTCTTCCACTCAAGCAGGATGCAGTACATAACAGCATCTACACCCAGCAACTCCCCGATAACCTCTGGTGAAACATTGCACCCACTATTGATTTCAGGGTTCCACCCACAATCCGCAGTCAATTTCTCGTCTATCATATCGAGAGGTATCTTCGGATATCCCTTGAAATACAACTTTTCAAGTATTTCCTCCCTCAGGAACTGCGCCGCCTGTTTATCATTCGTTTTGTTGTCAACAGGCACCAGAGCGATGAGTCTTATTCCTCTCTTGTTATAATCCTGAACAATTGTGTGGGGAATCCCGGAGGCACATCCTATTATAGTACAGCCGGCAATACATAACAGAAAGGTCATTTTTAATTTATATATCAATCTCTTACTCCTTCACCATGTTAAGTTCTACGATATCCGGGGTAACATCGGTCACATACAGCGAAAAGCCCTTAAAATCCTTCAATGTCAGTTTGCTGGCAAGCCCGGTGGCATTCCCCTGTATGTCAACGTCCATCACTGCTACACCTGAGGCCACCTTTCGCAGGCGCACGGCATTAACTTCCTTTATATCTGTTTCCAATGTTTCTTTAAACGTTTTAAAATCACTGTATTTTTCTATTCTACTTACCATAACCACGACAACCATCGTTGTATACTCTTCCGGTTGCCATTTGTCTGTAAGAACACCCAGCATCTCAAGCGCATTTTTTATGTCTCCCACCGGCAGGGAAACCCTTACTCTAACCTTGTAGAGACCATCTTCCATGCCCTCCTTCAGTATCCTGTAATCTTGTATATAACTTTCCGATTTTGAATAAATATTGTCATCTATAATATCAGATTTTTCTATTGCGATATCTTCAGAGATGAGCATGTAAACTACCCGTCGCACAGCCTTTCTTATCGAATCGTCTATCGCATGGTTTCGTGCCGGCACCCTGTCACCACCAGACACAAGACATGTTCCCTCCGTCTCAATCCCGATGGTATCGGGACTGGAATATACGCATAACGGATAAAACAGAAAGAAAAACAGGGTTGCAAGCAATATATAATAAAACGAGCTTTTCAAAATTCTTCCTCTTTACCAGGATTGCGTGCCTGCTCGCCCTGGTTCTCCTTCAATTTATCTATCTCTTCCCTTATAACCTTCTCGGCAACAGAGGGGAACATCTCTCTGGCAATCCTTTCCGCAACCCTTGAAACTACTCCCGTAATTTTATCATCCTGGATATCAACCGGTAAAACCTCCTCAGGACCTTCTTCAACCACATCCACCAGATCATATATCCTGTCGTCTTTCGCCAATTTCCTTCCATTTTCATCCATAAAACAACCTCCAGATCGTTGGGCTAATCAAACCCCTTGCATAATCGCCATAAGTTCTCTGATTGCTCACGAGACTATCATACCACCACGAACAGTTCAAGGGTTTCTCATCCCGACAAGTAGGGACGAGAAACTGAGGATATTTCCAGATAACTTAATAGAAGGAAGTTTCGGACTCGTTCCCTTTCAGGGGCTTCAGATCTTGAAAACCGCTACACCGGGTGAACACCAGACAGGAAAAGGCCGGAGACAAAAACCTCCGGCCTTTCAATTGGTTTTACACTGTGCGGTTCCGAGGAAATACTCACAGAAACTGCAGGTAGTGATATTGCCCCGAAATCTTTCTGTTAATCTTCATCATCGTAATAGTGCGGCTCAGCTCCCTCCGGAACTTC
>CAYLXS010000024.1:0-14042 GCA_964387765.1 uncultured Syntrophaceae bacterium | reverse complement strand
CGACACCGGGATTTTCAGTCCCGTGCTCTACCGACTGAGCTACCGACCCACAACATTATGTCTGAAGAACGTATGGTTTCTATCCAATCCGGGTTCCTTTGTCAAGTATTTTTGCCATTGTCCCCGGCTTCTTTTTGTGCGCCATATAATCCACTCCCGTGTTCGTTTCCAGATGGGGTATTCCTGCCCGGATAGTTGCCAAAGGCTGGTCCGAACGAAGCATCCGGTGGTACCTGATCTTTTATCTCCTGATATATGTGGGTTTTAATTACGTATGTCCCCGCTATCTTGTCATGCCACCCCTGTTTTCTGCCGTCGAATGCGACCCATATAAAACCCAGGAAGAATGGCAGTTTGGATATTATATATCCGACCCACCTCAGAAAGGCTATCCCCAGCGTCATCGGCTTTCCATCTGTACGCACAACTTTGAGGCCAAGCAGTTTCTTTCCAGGTGTCTGGCCTGTGGTGCCGTGAAAATATATGAAATAGGCCGCGTTGATCAGAACGGCCATGCCATAACAAGGGAAAAATATGGCGTATATAAATGCCGAAGAGGTATCTGTCAGATACATGGAATCGTAGTGAAATGGGACGATAAGATTTCCTATCAGGAATAGGATGATGGTGAATATGTAAAGTATGATCATATCTATTGAAAGAGCCACAAGCCTTTGCCAGAACCCGCCATAGAGAACCGTCATTCGATTATCTCCTTTTTTCTTTTAATCTGCCGGAACACCGAATACCCCTTTTTCGTACTGGAGGATAGAGAGTATGGCGAGGGGAGCGGTTTCGGTTCTCAGGATAAGCCTTCCCAGGCTCGCGGAGATAAAACCGCACTGCCGGGCCTTTTTAATCTCTTCCCATGAAAATCCGCCTTCAGGGCCAATGACGATAAAAAAGCTGTTTACCCTCGCGTGCTTTTCATCAGTCAATATCTCCCTGATTCCCAACTCCGGCTCCGCCTCCCATAGGATTATCAGGAGGGTATTACTGTCCGGTATACTCAGCATTTCATCGAAAGAGGTTATCTCGCTCACCTCCGGCACATCTCCCCTGCCGCACTGTCTGGACGCTTCTATGGCTATCTTGCGCCATCTTGTCGCTTTGCCTGTGGCCCTTGTCCCTGTCGGTCGCGGTATGGATCTTGAGGATATAAAGGGCACAATCCGACTTGCACCCAGTTCTGTCGATTTCTGAATAATCATTTCCATCTTGCCCCTCTTGGGGAGCGATTGGGCGAGAGTTATATGTGTGGCGGGCAGCTTGATGGTTTCTTTTCTGATTATATCGAGACATACATTGCGGGAGTAAAAATCTCTGATGACGGTGCTGTATTCGTGGCCCTTACCGTCGAAGAGTATCAGTTTATCACCCTTCTTTAGCCGCAGGACATCTCTTATATAGGTAAAATATTCTTTCCCTAATTCCGAAGACATTCCCTCCCTGAGTTCCTGTGGGTTATAAATTCTTGGTATTGCCAATCTCCGTCACCGTGTGCCTGCAGCGTTTTTACCGGATTGCTTTTTAAAGGTGTAACAGACCCATTCATCTTCGCTTCTTGTTTCATACAGCACAGTTTCCCCGTTGCAGAATATCTTCTCCACGTCTTTCGCGTCCTGCTTTGTGATTCCAGACGCTATGATATATCCGCCGGGCTTTGTCAGAGATATAAGATGTGAGTGAAGTTTTATAAGTGCCCCTGATATCAGGTTGGCCACTATCAGATCGAAACTGCCACTGCACAGGGCAATATCGCGATTGATAATCTCAACCCGGTCTTTCACACCGTTTATAACGATATTTTTGCCTGCTATCTCAACGGCCTTTGGATCTATGTCTATGCCCGTTACCGTGTGCGCTCCGAGCTTTGCGGCGCATATGGCAAGTATACCGGTGCCCGTGCCGACATCCAGTATGTCATACTCTCCCCGCTCACTGTTCTTCAACAGTATATCCTCGAGGGCCATGATGCACATTGTGGTGGATGCATGCTGCCCCGTGCCGAAGGCCATTCCGGGATCTATGTCAATGACAATATCGCGACCGGCCGGGGAATATCTTTCCCATGTCGGTTTGATTACTATATTGTTGCTCACCCTGATAGGTTTAAAATATTTTTTCCACTGTTCACCCCAGTCGGGATCGACTATGATCTTTGTGGAGATCCGGGGTTTTTCCAGTTTGGGGAATATTGAAGACAGGCTGTCGATATAGGCTTCAATGCGGGCTGTCCGTTTTTTTACGTTGTGACTCCACGGAAGATAGGCCTTTATCTCTTCCTGCGTGGAGACCTTAAGGCTGTTGAATCCCGACTCGTCGGGGCTGTGCGCCACTTCCTGAAACACGCCGTCTGCCCCCAGTTCTTCCAGGAAGTTTGACAGCGCATCAACCAGTTCCGGCGGTGTCAGAACGGTTATTTCGATCCATTTCTCTTTTGTCTCCGGCATGTCTTGCCTCCTGTCGCTTAAGCTACCACCCATTTGCCGATATTTCAAGCAACTTGAACTTTCATGGCCTTCGTGATAGTTATATTCTTTACTTTTTCAACAGGATGGAGCAGATGAAATTTTATCCCATAAGTCTTGATATCTCGAATGAAAAGTGTGTTGTTGTGGGCGGCGGAGATGTTGCCGAAAGGAAGATAATAAGGCTTCTCGAATGCGGCGCCAGGGTAGTTCTTGTCGGAAAAACCATAACTCCGGGGCTGCGTGCAATGAAGGATAAAGAAACTATAGAACATGTGCCCGATGACTACAGGGAAGAACATATAGAGGGTGCTTTTCTCGTGATAGGGGCAACCGACCGGAACGATGTCAATGAAAGAATCTATCGCGACTCGCGCAGCAGGGGAATATTGGTAAATGTTGTGGATGAGCCTGCCAGATGTAATTTCATAGTGCCTGCAATCTTTCGTCGGAAAGATCTTCTGATAGCCATATCAACCGGGGGGAAAAGCCCGGCGCTGGCCAGGAAACTGAGGGAGAAAATGGAGGAGAAATATGGCCCCGAATATGGCATTCTCCTCGATATTATGGGTAATCTCAGGGAGAAAATAATTGCCCGTGGAGGTACATCGGCGGAGAACAAAAGGACATTTGAATCTGTGCTGGATTCCGATATACTCCGGCATATCAGAGAAGAAGAATGGGACAGGGCAAGAGAGATTGTCAGAGACCTTACCGGCGAGGATGTGAAGCTATGAAACTTCGGATAACCTCTCTTAAAAAAGGTTCAGAGATTCGAGGGTTCGAGTGAAACTGGAAACTGGAAACTGGAAATTGCAAAGAAAAATTCGAGGAGCCGGGTCTGTCAGGGCTTTTAACACTCAGGTGAATTTATGGAGATGATCTTTTTCAGGATCGCGCTTGCCGCTTACTTCGTGAGCACGGCAGGATATATCTCCTCGCTCTTTGTCGGGAGAGTGAGGGTGGCGAAGCTATCGATGTGGGTGTTTTCTCTGGCGTTCGCCCTGCACACGGTTTGTATCGTCATTCAATGGACGGGGGCGGCTTCTACACCGTCGGCCAACATCTATGGTTCACTTTCATTCACTGCCTGGGCTATTTCGGGTGCATATCTTGCCTTTCAGACAAAGACAAAGACACGGGTGCTTGGCGCCTTTGTATCTCCTGCGGTTCTGGTGATGATGATAGCGGCATCTGCCGGGTTGATGGGTGGAGTTTCCATCCCTCCCACTCTGCGCGGACCCTGGGTTCCTGTTCACGTTGTACTCCTACTTACCGGAGGAGCCCTATTCGCGCTGGCATGTCTGGCGGGGACAATGTACCTGCTGCAGGACAACCTGATAAAGAGCAAAAAAGTACGTGGCTTCAGCAGACTGCTTCCCTCCCTGCGGGACCTTGACAGGATAAATCATATATGTATCATCTGGGGATTTCCGCTTCTGACGATCGGCATTATTGCGGGATCAATATGGGCTCGAACCGTCTGGGGGGACAGCTGGCATTGGGATCCGAAGCAGATATTTACTGCAATCTCCTGGGTTATTTACGCCGCCCTGGTTCACCAGAGAATGGTCATGGGATGGAAGGGAAGGAAGGCGGCTCTTCTGTCCATAATAGCCTTCGCCGGACTTTTCTTTGCCTTTATCGGCGTGAATGTTTTTTTTGTAACGATACACAATTTCTGATTATTGTAGAGTTTGGAGAACATGAGCATAGCACTCCTGGGAATAAACCATAGAAGCGCCCCCCTGAGCATAAGAGAGAGGTTGTCCATATCACACGGGGAAGAGGGGAAAATTCTCGAAGCATTGAAGAATATCCCGCATGTCAGAGAGGTGATGTATCTTTCCACCTGTAATCGGGCTGAAGTGCTGGTAAACATGAAACCCGCCGACGCGGTCGTGGAGGAATTGAAGGCATTTATCACCGCGCGCGGCAATCTTTCTCCTGAAGAAATGGAGAGATGCCTATATGTGTATCGCGATGAAGACGCGGTGCGCCATCTTTTCAGGGTTGCGTCAAGTCTCGATTCGATGATCATGGGAGAGCCCCAGATCCTGGGACAGGTCAAGGATGCCTATCGTCTGTGTGTGAGACAAAAGACCTCCGGCGTTATATTGAATAAACTGCTTCACCATGCCTTTTCCGTGGCGAAAAGGGTGAGAACGGAGACGGCTATAGCAAACAATGCGGTCTCGGTGAGTTTCGCCGCGGTCAAACTTGCCAAAAAGATATTTGGCACGCTTGACAAAAAGAAGGTGCTTCTTGTCGGTGCAGGTGAGATGGCGCAGCTTGCGGCCAGACACCTCATGGACAATGGCGTTGACCGGATAATCTTTACCAACCGTACTTACGAGAACGCGGTAAAACTCGCCAATAACTTTCACGGTTTTCCGATTGAATTTGAACTTCTCGAGGATACACTTGGAGACGTTGATATAGTAATAAGTTCAACTGGTTCTCCGGATTGTATTATATCCGCGGATATGATCACGACTGCACTGCGCAGGCGGAAAAACAGACTGATGTTTCTTGTCGACGTGGCGGTGCCGCGCGACATTGACCCTGACGCGGGAAAGATCGATAATGTGTATCTGTACAATATCGATGATCTCCAGGGAGTGGTTGACGAGAATATGGAAAGCCGACTTAACGAGGCGAGAGAAGCGGAATCTATTATTGATGAAGAAGTCGCCAGATTTTCTGAATGGTTCGCCACACTCGAGGTTGTTCCCACGATAGTGGACTTAAAGACTAAGACCGAAGATATAGTAAGGGGAGAAATGAAAAGGTCTCATTCGTGGATGAAAAATCTCGATGGGGAAGAGAGGGAAAACATAGAAATACTTGTCAACTCCATTGTGAACAAAATACTGCACGATCCCGTCGTAGGACTAAAGAGGGAAAGTCGCGATGGAGAAGCCGACCCCTATGTGGCAGCGGTAAAGAAACTGTTCAGGCTGGAATAGAGGGTCATAAAAAAGGCGCCCTGAGAATAATCACGGGCGCCTCTTTTTGTTAAGATTAACAGTTATATGATTTTGACGTTAGCGGCTGACGGGCCTTTGTTGCCCTGCTCGACATCAAACGACACGCGCTGGTTTTCCTCCAGAGTTCTGAAACCTTCGGTTTGAATAGCGCTGTAATGAACAAACACATCACCGCCTTCATCACTTTCGATGAAGCCGAACCCCTTGCTTGAATTAAACCACTTTACGGTACCTTCAGGCATTACGGCAATCCTCCTTTTCTGATTTTTCTAAAGCAGGATCGCCTACATGTAAGAAGAAAACAGAAGACTGAAAGTCCAGATGTTTAAATTCGTACTTTAAAATGTCTCAATCCTAACTTTACCGCGCCCCGCCAACTGTCTGCCGGCGAAAGAGCTTTTTTTCTGATGTATAAGCCTATATAATATTTTTAATGTAAGTCAAGTTATTTTTTCTTCCCTCTGAGAAAAAAGGCTTACTTTATGGAATTGCAATCCGGCGGGCCAGATGGCCATCACCCTTTTCTGCCGGGAACTGGAAACGGTGATTACCTTGTTTTGTCTATTGACCTGCCGTTTCCCCGAGGATTTTCCGCATTGTGTCCCTGTTTCCGAACACCTGCTCAATAGAATCTGAAAGCGCTTTATTTATCTGTTCTTCCAGCATCTTCTCGGAGAATCTCACATGCACCAGAGAAGGGCTCGTCTCGATCTCCATCTTGCGGAATATGCGTGCATTGCGTGCATCCGCAAAGAATATTGTCAGCTTTACATCCGTCCTGTATTTTTTCTTTATCCCATCCTTATTACAGACAACTTCAAGCTTATCGATAGTACCACCTATCAGTATCGTCCCCCATCTTTTCTCGATCGAATCGCTTTGGAGGTCCCATGCAGGTATTTCCGGTGACAGAGAATATCCTTCCGCGGACAGGCAATCCCTGATACCGAAGGTAACCACGTCCACAGGTTTCAAATATTTCGGCAGGACCGGTATCGTACCACCATCAGCCGATACCACCCTGCCTATAATCATTTTGTCCTTTATGTTTCTCGAATCGATGAACCTGGCTACAGTGAGCTGAACATTTCCCATGTCGTCAGCCTTGGCCGCAGCGATTTCCGATGGCGTGTAGTTCATATTGATTGTGTAGAGGTTTACGGGGGCGCATGAGAAAAGGAGAGCCAGAGTCAGTGTCGCGATTCCAGCCCCTGCGATTAATGAAAAATAGCTCTTCATAGCGATTTCGTTCCTCCTTTTGGTTTGTTTATGTTCAATATCAGGTAGTATATGCAGGTAGTTGTCATGTGTCAATCAGAAATAAAGAGCGTAATTGCTTCACTGCGATACTGTTTGAGGTGTTGGTTTATTCAGCAAAAATGTGCTACTGTGCATCCCGGAAAGTTGGGGAATTTATAATGAAGATACTGGTGACGGGTGGAGCCGGGTATATCGGCAGTCATACCTGCCTGACATTGCTTGAGTCAGGATATGATGTGATTGTTGTCGATAACCTTTTGAACAGCAAGGAAGAATCGCTGAAAAGGGTACAGCAGATCACGGGTAAATCTCTGGAATTCCACAAGGTGGATCTGCTGGACAGAGACGCGCTGAGCAGGGTTTTTGAAGGTGCTGAGATCGATGCGGTAATTCACTTCGCGGGCCTGAAGGCGGTTGGAGAATCTGTCAGCATGCCGCTTCGTTACTATCACAATAATATTACAGGAACGCTGCATCTGTGTGAAGCTATGCGTAAACACAATGTCAGAAAGATAGTCTTCAGTTCTTCCGCCACTGTGTACGGAGATCCTCATGCGGTTCCGATAATGGAGGATTTCCCGCTGGTACCCACCAATCCATACGGACGTTCAAAGCTTATGATTGAAGAAATCCTCTGTGACATTAACGCTGCCGGGGAGGAGTGGGATATCGCGCTTCTGCGGTATTTCAATCCTGTGGGGGCCCATCCCAGCGGTCTGATCGGTGAAGACCCTGACGGTGTACCAAACAACCTTTTCCCCTATATAACGCAGGTTGCGGTCGGCAAACGTGAGGCACTTTCGGTGTTCGGTAATGACTATCCCACTGTAGACGGAACGGGTGTCAGGGATTATCTTCATGTCATGGATCTGGCGGACGGACACCTGAAGGCGTTGAAAAAACTGGTATCGAATCCGGGTATTGTCATCTATAACCTGGGTACAGGGCGGGGATACAGTGTCCTTGAAGTTGTTGAAGCGTTCAGGAAGGTCTCCGGCCGCAGAATACCTTATGACATAGTGGAACGCCGCCCCGGTGATATAGCGGTGTGCTATGCCGGGTCCTCGAAGGCGAAGAATGAAATGGGCTGGTCGGCGAAAAGGAGTATGGATGAGATGTGCGCCGATGCGTGGCGCTGGCAGTCCCGAAATCCCAACGGATATTGAAAAAGATTGCCGAAGATTGGGAATATGACTGAAAAAAGATCAAAACCCATGTTGTTTCTTATAGATGGGACAAATTATATCTACCGCGCGTTTTACGCTATCCGCGGGCTCTCTAATTCCAGGGGATTTCCCACCAACGCGATCTATGGCTTTACCAACATGCTCATGAAACTGTGCCACGACTGGGACCCGGATTATATTGCCGTTGTGTTCGACGCAAAAGGTCCCACGTTCAGGCATGAGGCGTATGATCAATACAAGGCGAACCGCAGGGCGATGCCCGATGAACTTCGCCCCCAGATTCCTCACATCAAAGATATCGTCCGCGGTTTTTCCATGAAGGTCATCGAAGAACAGGGGGTAGAGGCGGATGATATTATAGGCACCCTGGCGAAGAGATGTGAGCAGGCAGGAGTGAAGGTAATTATTGCCTCCGGTGACAAAGATTTTATGCAGCTCGTGTCGGCCAATATCCTGATGATGGATACCATGAAAAATATATCCTATGATGTAGAGGGTGTCAGGAAGCGCTTCGGAGTTGGGCCCGACAGGGTGATCGATATACTGGGTCTTGCAGGAGACACATCGGATAATGTTCCAGGTGTTCCCGGTGTAGGTGAAAAGACAGCGCTCAAACTGGTGCAAGAGTTTGGTTCCCTGGAGGGTGTCCTGGAAAATGCCGGAAAGATCAAGGGCAGAGGGCTGAGTGAGAAACTGAGAGAATTTGCAGATCAGGCTCGGATGAGCAGGGATCTGGTTACTATCAGAACAGATGTTCCGATAGATTCCGATCTGGAAGATTTTCGTTTCAGGGAACCCGATGTGGAAACATTAAAGGGGATTTTCTGGGAATTTGAGTTTCCCGCCCTCATTTCAAGGCTTGGGGTAAAAGAGGAGAAAGAGGAAACCGATTACCGCCTGATCACCGGTGAAGTGGAATTCAACGATCTGCTGGATGAAGTTCGGCGGTCCGGTCGGTTCTTCTTCGATCTGGAATTAACTTCAGACGAGGCGATGAGAGCGGAAATCACGGGAGTGGCAATCTGCACAGATGAAAAGAAGGCATGTTATATTCCCCTGTCCCACACATGTGAGGAGGCACAGGAACAGCTCGACGCTGATCTGGTGCTGGGACGCCTGAGGCCGCTTTTCTCCGATGATAACCTGAAAAAATGCGGGCATAATCTCAAAACGGCATCTCTTGTCCTTTCGCGGAGAGGGATCGTGCTGAAGGGGGAACTGTATGACGTCATGGTGGCGGCGTATGTCCTCAATCCCTCCAGGCGCGGGTATGATCTGGCCGATATCGTTCAGGATCATCTTGGCCGCAGAATTGCTTCTCCCAAAGACTTGATGGGAAGCGGGGCGAAAGCAATTCCATTTCACGCCGTCTCCCTGAAAGATGCCTCGGAATATGCGGGTCGCAGGGCGGACGTTATCTTCAGGCTCGTGCCTTTCCTGAATGAAGATATGGAGAAAGCGGGTCTGAGTGATCTTTTCCGTGACGTGGAAATGCCCCTTGTCCGGGTACTTGCCGCGATGGAGAAGAAGGGGGTACTCCTCGATTGTGAACTTCTGGGTGAGATGTCGCTCCAGCTTGGGGAACTGCTCTCTGTTTCCGGGGAGAAGATATACCGGCTCGCGGGGGAGGAGTTCAATATAAATTCCCCGAAGCAGCTGCAGGCAATACTCTTCGACAGGCTCGGCCTTCCCCGTGGAAAAAAGACGAAGGCGGGCTATTCGACGGATGTGGATGTCCTGACAAATCTTGCGAAATCTTATGAACTCCCGGCGGAGATATTAGCGTACCGAAGTCTGGCGAAGCTCAGATCAACTTATGTCGACGCCCTGCCCGCGATTGTTAACCCGGAAACGGGAAGGGTGCATACATCATATAATCAGACAGTGACGGCGACGGGGAGGCTCTCGAGCAGCAATCCCAATCTCCAGAACATACCGATAAGAACGCCGGAAGGGAAAAGAATACGTCAGGCATTCGTCGCGCCTGAGGGATGCGAAATAGTGTCGGCCGACTATTCTCAGATAGAGCTTCGTATCCTGGCGCATCTCTCCGGGGACGAGTTGCTTATAGAGGCGTTCGAATCAGGTGAGGATGTACACACAAAAACGGCCTCCGATATATTCGGTGTGTTTCCCGGGATGGTCAGCGAGGAGATGCGCAGGCAGGCAAAGGTGATAAACTTCGGCGTCATTTACGGGATGAGTCCCTTCGGCCTTGCCAGGGAGCTGGGCATAAGCCAGAAGCGAGCAAAGGATTACATAGATGGATATTTCTCCAGATTTTCCGGTGTCCGCGTATTTATAGAGGAGACGCTGGAGAAGGCGAGGGAAAGGGGATTTGTCACAACGCTTCTGAACCGCCGGCGATACATACCGGAGATCAACAGCGGAAATATACAGGTTCGCCAGTTCGCGGAAAGGATGGCCGTCAACACACCCATACAGGGAACGGCGGCCGATCTGATAAAGGTGGCGATGCTTAATATCTCCGCCAGGATCAGAGAAAAGAAACTGTCCGCATCTATGATTATGCAGGTGCATGACGAGCTCGTTTTCGAAGTTCCAGTACGGGAGAAGGAAGAGGTTATGGATCTCGTCAGATGGGAGATGGAAAACGTCATAGCCCTGAAAATTCCGGTAAAGGTGAAGATTGCTTCCGGGAAAAACTGGGATGAGGCTCACTAAAAAGGGTTCAAGGGGTCGAGGGAAAGACTACAGAGACAGGAGACAGTTTAAATAGGGGAAATATCCCTGTTTTAGAGGTGCGATTATGAAGTGGATGACAGGCTGGCTGGTACAGTTGGGATTCGGGGAGAAAATGGCGGCAGTCTGCGCGGATGTCATTGCGGCTTTCGGCATCCTTGCGTTTGCCGGCCTCAGCTATATTATTGTAAGGCGATTTGTCATGAAGGGTATCATTCGCCTGGTGAAGCAGACCAGGACCGACTGGGACGATAGTATCCTCAGGGAAAGATTCTTCCAGCGTGCCTCGCATCTGGCGCCCGCGCTGATCATCTATTTTATGGTCCCTCTTGCCTTTGGCGGACACGAATCTGTTGTGGCAGTGGCGCGATGTGCCGCCATAATATATATGCTGATTGCCGGTCTGCTGATGGCAGATTCGCTACTCGACGCTGTTGTGGATATCTCCCGTTCCCGCGATCTTTCATACAAGTCATCTGTTCGAGGGTTCGCGCAGGCGGTCAAGATTATTCTGTATATTATTGTCGGCGTCATCATTCTCTCCATAATTGCCGGGAAATCACCAGCCTTTTTCATTGGCGGTATGGGCGCCATGACGGCAGTACTGGTGCTGATTTTCAGAGACTCCATCCTGGGATTTGTGGCCGGGATCCAGATGTCTGTCAATAAAATGATAAGCATAGGCGACTGGATCGAGATGCCCAGATATGGCGCGGACGGAAATGTGATCGATATCTCTCTGACAACGGTAAAGGTGCAAAACTGGGACGAGACGATTGTCACTGTTCCGACCTATGCCATGATTTCCGATTCCTTTAAGAACTGGCGGGGAATGACTGAGTCTGGAGGGAGGCGTATAAAGCGCGCCCTTTACATCGATATGACGAGCATTATGTTCTGCACGGAAGAGATGCTGAACAGGTTTTCCAGGTTCCAGTATATTTCGGGATATATCGACGCGAAGAAAAAAGAACTGGCCGAGTACAACGCCGAATACCGGGTGGACGAATCAGAGGTTATCAATGGCCGTCGTCTTACTAATATCGGGATATTCAGGGCATATATTACCGCGTATCTCAGGAATAATCCGAAGATACACCAGAATATGACCCTTATGGTGAGGCAGCTTGCTCCCACGGATCATGGCCTTCCGATTGAAATCTACGCGTTCAGCAACGATCAGGCCTGGGTCAATTATGAGGGAATTCAGGCCGATATATTTGATCATATACTGGCGGTTGTCCCGCGGTTCGAACTGCTGATTTTCCAGAATCCGACAGGAGCGGATTTTAAAAATCTTCAGAGCGGACAGGGGTAAAATCAGTGATCAGTGGTTAGTGGTCAAGGATCTAATGCCTGTGAGCGGGCTTTATTGTCCGCGGGTAATAAATAATATACGTTGAGGAGGAAATAGATATGGCGATTGTAGAATGGAAAAAAGATGGGACGGTTGCGGTTATGACTATGAACAACGGCGAGAACAGGCATAATCCTGACTTCAACAGGGCTATCCTGAACGCCTTTGATGAGATCGAGAATGACGAAACTGTCTCATCAGTGGTTATCACTTCGAGTGACAAGAAGAACTGGTCTCAGGGCATCGATGTTGAATGGATAATGGGTGCAATGAATAATAAGGAAATCCCGGCGATCAAGGATTTTATGTATGGCCTGAACAGGATATTTAAAAGAATCCTGAATTTTCCGATGCCTGTTATCGCGTCCATAAACGGGCATGCCTTTGGAGATGGGACCATCATGGCCTGTACCTGTGATTTCAGATTCATGAAGGCGGACAGGGGATATTTCTGTTTCCCGGAGGTGGATATAAGCATCCCCTTTCTGCCGGGGATGCTCGCTATCATAAAGAAGGCAATCCCGTACTACAAACTTGAAGAACTTGTGTACAGCGGGAAGAGAGCGACGGCGAAGGAACTGGAGGCAAGTCACGTGATTGTGAAGGCGTCTGAAAATGAAGAGGAACTCCTGAAAGACGCAATAGCGTTCGCGAGGACCTTTACCAAGAAGAGGCCGATATTCGCAGAGCACAAAAAGAGATTGCATAAGCATATCATTGAAATCATGGAGAAGGAAGACCCGGAGTTCATAGAACCTCTCAATATAATGATCTGAGATGACAAAACCTGATGTTGTCGTAGTAGGAGGTGGTGCATCCGGCATGATGGCCGCCGGACAGGCCGCCGGTCTGGGCGCGGATACACTGCTTCTTGAGAAAATGCGCCGTCCGGGACGCAAGCTTGGCATTACCGGTAAGGGTCGTTGCAACCTCACGAATGTAGCTTCACTTCCGGAAATTATTTCGCACTTCGGGTCAAGTGGGATTTTTCTCCGGCAGGCCTTTTATCGTTTTTCGAATGATGAGCTTGTGGTGTTCTTTGAAGATCTGGGTGTTCCCACCGTTGTCGAACGGGGAGGACGTATATTCCCGGCGAGCGGGCAGGCGAGGGATGTGGTAGACGCGCTGACGGGATGGATGAGAAGGCAGGGCGTGACGGTGCGGAGGAAGATATCCGTGGATGGCCTGCTTATCAAGAGACAAAAGGTTTGCGGTGTGTGTGGTTTAACAGGAGAGATATACCCTGCTGACGCCGTTATTATCGCGACAGGGGGCGTATCTTATCCGGCCACCGGCTCAACCGGCGACGGATACCGTCTGGCCCGGTCGGCAGGACATTCAATAGTGTCCCCGCGGCCCGCGCTGATTCCGCTGGAGACTGAAGGCGATGTGGCGCCGCGTCTGCAGGGCCTCAGCATGCGCAATGTAAACGTCAGTGTTCTGATTAACGGCAGAAAACAGGACGAGGCGTTTGGAGAAATGCTCTTCACACACTTCGGCCTTTCCGGGCCGGTCATTCTTTCTCTCAGCGGCAGGGTAACGGACGCTCTGGATATGGGCGGCAGGGTGACAATCTCCATTGATCTCAAACCTGCCCTCGATGAGCACAAGCTGGATGAAAGACTTCTGCGCGATCTTGACGCGCATGGAAAACGCAAGTTTCAGACGCTGCTCGAAGGACTGATGCCAGGCAAACTGATACCCGTCTGCATGGATCTTACCGGGATCCCCCCGGACAGGAGGGGCCATCAGATTACCGCAAGCGAGCGAAGGCGTCTGAGGGCATGGCTCAAGGATTTTCGCCTGGAGGTAACCGGTACACGTCCCATCTCCGAGGCCATCATCACCGCGGGCGGGATAAATACAGGAGAGATAGACCCGCGTACAATGGCATCACGTCTTGTCAGCGGACTCTATTTCGCGGGTGAGGTGATGGACATAGATGCTGATACCGGAGGCTATAATCTCCAGGCAGCGTTTTCCACTGGCTGGCTTGCGGGGAGATCGGTTAAATAGGTTAAATAGGGACAGCGCCCTATTTAATTTCGGTTTTCTTCCCTACCTGAAACTTTTT
>CAYLXS010000023.1:0-14208 GCA_964387765.1 uncultured Syntrophaceae bacterium | reverse complement strand
ATTTTGGCGAAAGGTGAAAGATGCGAATATGCTTTGCCCCTGCCATTCCGGCGAGATACCCGGCTTGCCTCGCGGTAAGGTGATATTTCTCGGTCGCAGTTTCCAGATCCTCTTCCAGAAAGGGTGCTTCTATAAAGATTATGTCGGAATCTTTTGCCAGTTTCACGATCTTCCGCGCATTATCGATGCTGTAAACGGTGTCTGCTATGTACGAAATCTTCTGACCTTCGGTTATCCGTGTGATCTTTTTCAGTTTGCCCAGCGGAACTGTTTTCTCCCGTCCTCCCCTCCACCGTACTTTTACAGGTACGTCGTCCGAATCGCCCCTGCGGACAGCGTCTTTCAGATCTACAAGCCAGTCGCCACGGGGCAGTCCTGTTTCTTCCAGGACGTTCTTCATTATGTTCACGTGTTTTTGTTCCTTCAGTGCGAAGGCAAGTACAGGGATCTTGTGATCGAGGAAGGTCGCGTTTACCGTGAAGTTGCTATTGTCGGTCAATATGCCGTCAAATCTGCCGGTGTCACCCGACTCAGGCTTGAACCCGTCACGACAACTGTAATTTGTTGTTGTCATCTGTGTTTCGGAGACCTCCGTTACCCTGAGTAAAAAATCGTTTGTATAGTTCCGGACAAGATTCCATGTATAAGCGGCCAGTTTTCCCTCCACATTTTTTCTGAACCCGGGAGGGCCGAAAAGGGAGATATGCATGTCTCTTCCGAGGCAGATTCTCAGGAGATGATCAAAGCCGATAAAATGATCCATGTGAGTGTGAGAGACAAAGATATATCTAATCTTGAGGATCTGTCTCGGCTGAAGTCGATATATTTCCCCGATGTCGAAGAGGGCAGCTTCACTTCTGTACTTGAATTTTACATAGACCCCGGGATCGGATGAGGGGTTATTTATAAGACAGGCGCTGAACATGATACTGCTACTATAGACAAATATATAAAAACGTGTCAAGGAGAAGGAAATTCAATCCCTGATCCCTGTCCCGGCGAGTTGGGATTGAACCCTCTTCTCTAACTAAATTGGAGAAGAATCAAATATCTTGACATCCAGTGGTGCTGGTGGAATATTATCAAGACATGAGTGTATCACAGAGAAAAGAAGGCACACTTTCTGTGCGCATGGAGGAACTGGGAGTAAAGGAGGAAGACCTTCTCGAGACCTTTATCAGGGCATCCGGCCCCGGGGGGCAGAAGGTAAACAAAACATCCTCCTGTGTGTTTCTCATGCATGTTCCGACCGGGCTTTCGGTAAAATGTCAGCAGGGGCGCTCCCGGGAACAGAACCGGTTTTTTGCGAGACGCACACTGCTTGACAGAATAGAGCGAATAAAGAGGGGGAAAGCAAGCCTGCAACGTCAGAAGATTGAGAAGATAAAACGGCAGAAGAGAAGACGATCAAAGAAGGCAAAGGAAAAAGTGCTTAGACTGAAACACATCCAGTCTGAGAAAAAAACCCTGCGCGCAAAGGTCTCAGAATAAAAAAAGGGAAGGAACACTTTTTATTCGTTCCTTCCCTTTCCTGATAAAGTCTTTCAAGTGCGTTTTATCCGGCTATTAATTTGAGCAGCGGGTTAGCATAGATTATAACCAGTGCCACCACCAGTGCGTAAATAGCGATGGATTCTGTCATGGCCATACCGACCAGCATGGTAAGCATAATTTTACCCTGAGCATCCGGGTTTCTGCTGACTGCGTTTGAAGCACCACCGGTTGCCTGCCCCATTCCCAGGCCAGGACCAAGCGCTCCTATTCCCATAACAATAGCAGCGGCAATAACACTGCACGCGACTATCAGTGCCTTGTTGTTGGCGATGGTGTCAGGCGAAGCCTCAGCCGCGACTGCGATAGCGGCGGTTACGAGCAGAAGCCCCATACTGATCATGAAAATGGTGATGCCTTTTAAAGATTTTCTCATAATAAAATACCTCCTGTATATGATTTGCCCGTTTTCTCATGATACGATCCTGCTCCAGACTCTCTTTATTCGCCGGAATAGGATTAACATGAAAAAACAGCTTGCTCTATCTAATGGTGAAGATAACGATTGTCAAGAAATATTTGTCAAAAAATGTCCGCATGTGGTATGAAAACTGCGGAAGCGGAAGATGATCACGGAAAATGATCAATCGGAAAGCAGTGAATTATGGCTGTAATGACAGATATGGAAAAAAGAGTCGCAGAGCAGGTGCAGGGAGATATTCCCCTTGGTAAAAGGCCGTATGATATCATCGGTAAAAGAATCGGGATAAAGGAGAGCGATGTTATCGATGTCCTGAAAAGGTTCCAAAAAGAAGGGATCATGCGCAGATTCGGAGCGGTGCTGAGACACCGCAGTGCGGGTTTCTCTGAGAATGCCATGGTCGTCTGGGCCGTTCCGGAAGAGAAGTGTGAAGAAGCAGGATCCCTCCTCGCGTCTTACAGGGAGATAACGCATTGTTACGAAAGAACGCCTGCCCTTGACGGCGTATATAATCTCTTCACTATGGTGCATCTGGCCGGGGGAGATCCGGAAGAAACCTCTGGGAAAGACAGAATAGATGAATTTGTAGCAGGTGTCTCTTCAGCCATAGGAATCGGGAAATACAAAATCCTCAGGAGTCTCGAGGAATTCAAAAAGAGCAGTATGGAGTATTTTTAGATGGATATATCCAGATCACTTTTCCATGAAGCGCAGAAATACATTCCGGGTGGCGTGAACAGTCCCGTGCGCGCCTGCGGGTCGGTCGGATACGATCCGGTATTTATAAACAGAGCTTCAGGTTCGAAGGTGTACGATGCTGATGGAAGGGAATATATAGATTACATCGGATCATGGGGACCGATGATACTTGGGCACGCCTTCCCTGCAGTAGTGGACGCGATAAGGCAGACCGCGGAGAGAGGCACAAGTTATGGCGCTCCGACGGAGATGGAAATCGAGATGGCGAGGCTTGTTGTCGATGCAATTCCATCGATCGATATGGTGCGGATGGTCAGTTCCGGAACCGAAGCTGCAATGAGTGCGATCAGGCTTGCCCGTGGATATACAAAAAGAGACAGGATCATAAAGTTTGAGGGGTGTTACCACGGTCATGCCGATTCTCTTCTGGTGAAGGCAGGATCTGGTGTTGCGACACTGGGCATACCTGGCAGTCCCGGTGTGCCTGAAGAGGTCGCGAAACTGACGATTACTGCTCCCTATAACGATATCGAAGCGGTGAAGTTAGCTATAGACCGGTATGGTGATGAAATCGCGTGTGTCATCGTTGAGCCGGTTGCCGGAAACATGGGCGTTGTTCCACCGGTTCCAGGGTTTCTCGAAGGGTTGCGTGAAATTACCACCGAGAGGGACATTCTCCTGATATTTGACGAGGTGATCACCGGTTTCAGACTGACATATGGCGGTTTTCAGAATATTGCCGGCATCGAACCGGATCTGACATGTCTCGGAAAGATTATCGGAGGCGGTCTTCCGGTTGGTGCGTTCGGGGGCAGGAGAGATATAATGGAAAAACTGGCCCCGGCAGGACCGGTTTACCAGGCCGGCACGCTTTCAGGCAATCCTCTGGCCATGGCAGCGGGTATCGCGACCCTCAACTGCCTGCAAAAAACCAGCGTGTACGACGCGCTTGAAGAGAAAACCACGCGCCTGTGTGCCGGAATCAAGAGCATACTTGAAAAAAAGGGGGTTTTGCACCGGATAAACCGGGTGGGTTCCATGTATACACTCTTCTTCACCCCGGAAGACGTTATCGACTTTGCCTCGGCCAAGAAGAGCGATACAGAGCTCTTTTCACACCATTTCGGAAAGATGCTGGAGGGAGGAGTAATGGTTGCCCCTTCACAATTCGAGGCCTCTTTCGTTTCCATCGCGCACACTGATGAAGATATAGACGCAACCCTGACGGCATTTTTATAGTGTGAAAAAAAGAGAAAAGAAGACAGGCTGCTTTTCCCTGTACTTGATGCAGGGAGTGTATTATGACGGTGCAGAAACCCTTATGTAACTTTGTTCATGTTACTGTTTTCCTCCTGATGTAATTCAGGGGGCGGAGCTATATCATGCGGAGCTTTCCAATTAAAAATTCAAAATTAAACATTAAAAACTGTATTCTGGTTACCGGCGCGGCAGGTTTCATAGGTTTTCATCTGTGCAGACGTCTCCTCAATGACGGTTACAGCGTTGTCGGTCTTGATAATCTTAACAGCTACTATGATGTACGTTTAAAAGAGGCACGTCTTGATATCCTGAAGCCGTTCGACAAATTTAGTTTTGTTCGCCTTGATCTGTCTGACCGGGATGGGATGGAGAAGCTTTTCACCGATCACGTATTCGACCGCGTTGTCCATCTGGCCGCTCAGGCGGGAGTGCGCTACAGCCTTGAAAATCCGCATGCATATGTGGAGAGCAACCTTGCAGGCTTCCTAAATATTCTCGAAGGCTGCCGCCATGCAAAAGTTTCGCACCTTGTGTTTGCCTCGTCCAGTTCCGTCTACGGCGCGAATACGGCGATGCCCTTTTCAGTACACCATAACGTCGATCATCCGGTAAGTCTTTACGCCGCCACGAAGAAAGCGAACGAACTCATGGCGCACTCCTACGCGGCTCTCTACCAAATCCCATGCACCGGTCTGCGATTCTTCACGGTATACGGTCCCTGGGGAAGACCCGACATGGCCCTCTTTCTTTTCACGGACGCCATTCTTAACAAGAAGCCGATAGACGTCTATAATCATGGCAGGATGAAGAGAGACTTCACCTACATAGACGATATAATAGAAGGTATTGTCAGGGTAATGAACCGGATTCCGGTGCCGGATGTGGACTGGAGCGGTGACAGACCGGACCCCGGAACGAGTTTCGCACCATACAGGATATATAACATCGGGAACAACAACCCCGTTGAACTTGTAAAATTTATCGAAACCATCGAGGACACGCTCGGGATGAAGGCAGAGAAAAACCTCCTCCCTATCCAGCCGGGAGATGTTCCCGCAACCTTTGCCGACATAGATGACCTGGTGGATGCCACAGAGTTCAAGCCCTCAACGCCGATAGAAGAGGGAATAAGAAGATTCATAGAGTGGTATACACAATGGAACGCATCTTAAATTATTAACATTTTCGTGAAAAACCTCAAAAGGTTGTCATATTGAACAAAGCAGAGGATCGTTATGGTGAAAGGATAAGGGATACACCAAATGAACCAGACAGACCTCAAAATCTACATCGCCGGCCACCGCGGCATGGTGGGTTCCGCCATCAGAAGAAGGCTTGAAACGGACGGGTGCAAGAGAATCATCTGCAGGTCCCATGAGGAACTTGACCTCACAAGACAGCAGGATGTCGAAGACTTTTTTGAAAAGGAGCGGCCCGAATATGTTTTTCTGTGCGCTGCAAAAGTCGGCGGGATTCTTGCCAACAGCACATACAAGGCACAATTCATTTATGAGAACACAATGATAGCGGCCAACGTTATCCACGCCTCCCGCGCGTATGGAGTCAAAAAACTCCTGAACCTCGGTTCCTCCTGTATCTATCCCAGAAGTGCCCCGCAGCCCCTGAAGGAAGAATATCTTCTGACATCGGAGCTGGAGCCGACGAACGAACCCTATGCCCTAGCGAAGATAACAGCGATAAAGCTGTGCCGGTATTACAACGAGCAGTACGGGACAAATTTTATATCCGTTATGCCCACAAATCTCTACGGTCCGGAAGACAGCTTCGATCTTGAAACCTCGCACGTCCTGCCTGCCCTGATACGCAGATTCCACCTGGCCGGGCTCCTTTTCCGGGAAGATTACGACGCCATCGCGCGCGACCTTGAGAGGTTCGGGAATAATCTTCCAGCGGATTCAACCGATGACCCGAAGCTGATCACAAAACACCTTGCTGGATTCGGTATCCACTCCGACAGAGTCACCCTGTGGGGAACCGGAGCGCCGCAGAGAGAATTTCTCTACGCGGACGATCTGGCTACTGCCGCCGTCCTTCTCATGGAAAATTACGATGCGAAAAGCACGGGGGAATTTATCAATATCGGCGCCGGGAAAGACATAACCATAAAGGAACTTGCGAAAATGATATCGCGGATTACAGACTACAGAGGCCGGGTGGAGTGGGACAGCACAAAACCGGACGGCACCCCGAAGAAGCTGCTTGACATCTCCAGAATTCAAGACAAGGGCTGGAACGCAAAAATTTCCCTTGAGAAAGGCATAAAAAAGACATACAAATGGTACGTTAATAGTGTTGTATCATCTCCTGATTGGTTATAGCTGTCAGAAGGGTTCAATCCCTCAGTCTTTTAGGAATAAAATTATGAAAAATCGTATTTTAATTACCGGCGGTGCCGGTTTTCTTGGTTCACATCTCTGTGACCGGTTGGTCGCAGAGGGTCATGACGTTTTGTGTCTGGATAATTTCTTCACCGGGAGAAAACAGAATGTGATTCATCTCCTTGATAAGCCCAACTTCGAGCTGATACGCCACGATCTGGTGCAGCCAATCTTCCTTGAGGTGGATCAGATATACAACCTGGCCTGTCCCGCCTCGCCCATTCATTACCAGTACAACCCGGTGAAGACCGTCAAAACCAGCGTCATGGGCGCCATCCACATGCTTGGGCTGGCAAAGAGGGTAAACGCCAGGATCCTTCAGGCCTCCACCAGCGAGATCTACGGAGACCCCGCCGTCCACCCCCAAACTGAAAGCTACTGGGGCAACGTCAATACTATCGGTATAAGATCTTGCTATGATGAAGGTAAACGCTGTGCAGAGACCCTCTTCTTCGATTATCATCGACAAAACAGTGTCGACATCAGGGTAATCCGGATATTCAATACCTACGGGCCGAGAATGCACCCAAACGACGGGCGAGTCGTCAGCAACTTCATTGTTCAGGCCCTGAACAATAGAGACATCACCATCTTTGGTAACGGGACCCAGACACGATCTTTCTGCTACGTCGACGACCTGATAGAGGGAATGATCCGGATGATGGACAACTCCGGTGACTTCATCGGCCCCGTGAACCTGGGAAACCCCGGCGAATTCAGCATGCTCGAGCTGGCCGAGAAAATCATAGATCTGACACATTCACAATCAAAAATTGTGTACGGGCCTCTCCCGCCGGATGATCCCATGCAGCGTCGGCCCGACATCACACTGGCCAAAGAAAAACTTGAATGGAAACCTGAGATAGATCTGGAAGAAGGCCTGAAAAAAACAATACAATATTTTAGAGACGATAAAAATGCTATATATTAGGTAGTTACATTTTTATATAAAGGATTTTCAAAGTCAATTATTGTGAATAGTTAAGATGTGACACTCATTTAGTTGTTCTCTCAGTTGAAAAAAGGAATAAGTGTGAAAGTCCCATTACTCGATTTAAACGCTCAATTGCAAACGATAGAAAAAGACGTAAAAGCCGCCGTCAATGAAGTCATCGACTCAACCCGTTACATAATGGGGCCGAAGGTTGAAGAACTGGAGGCAAAGATCGCAGAATATGCGGGCGCCAAATACGCAACGGGAGTCTCTTCGGGGACCGACGCCCTGCTGGTTTCCCTTATGGCCTTGAATATTGGGCCTGGCGATATTGTCATTACGGCGCCTTTTTCATTCTTTGCCACGGCAGGTGTTATCGCGAGACTTGGCGCGACGCCCGCGTTTGTGGACATAGATCCCGATACGTATAATCTGAGCCCGGACGCCCTGCGGCATTGGTTTGGAACAAACAAGGGGAAGATTGATAAAGTAAAGGCAATAATCCCCGTTCATCTCTATGGACAGTGCGCGGACATGGACCCGATTCTTGAGATCGCCGGAGAATACAACATCCCGGTTGTTGAAGACGCCGCACAGGCAATTGGCGCGAGGTATCCATCAAAGACCGGAACAAAAAAAGCAGGCACTATGGGAACAATGGGCTGTTTTTCATTCTTTCCCAGTAAGAATCTCGGAGCCATGGGCGATGGCGGAATGGTCGTCACAAACGATGCGGGCATTAATGAAAAACTGAATAAACTCAGAAACCATGGCGCGAAACCCAAATATTACCATGCCCTGATCGGGGGCAATTTCCGGCTTGATCCGATCCAGGCGGCAATCCTTCTCGTAAAGCTGCCTCATCTTGATAAGTGGCATTTAATGAGGCAGGAAAACGCTGCATACTATGACAGAAACCTGAATATCGAAGGCGTAAAAAATCCTACAGTTACCTATAAGAGAGAATTCCACATCTACAACCAGTACGTCATATCCGTCATGGAACAAAGAGATGAATTGAAAAAATTCCTTACAGAGAACAACATAGGCACAGAAATATACTACCCCGTTCCCTTCCACAAACAGGAATGTTTCAGATACCTCGGCTATAAATCCGGTGATTTCCCCAACAGCGAATACGCCGCAGTACACACCATCGCTCTGCCCATATACCCGGAACTCAGGATAGAAATGCAGGATTACGTTATTGAGAAAATAGTAACGGGAAATCGAGTATAAGAAAAAAACCGGTCACCTCTGAAAAAGTGAAAAGTTTGTAAAAAGATACCTGTCGTATCTTTTAGATGCTTAAAAAGGAGTAGAGGCAAGGACAGTATAATCCGCGCTTTTTATAACCCGTCACTAAACTTAAGGAGGTATATACATGAAGAATTATAAAAAAACACTTGTACTCTTGGTTGTGATTCTGTTTATGATATCGATGATTCCTGCTGCGCTGGCTGATGAGGGAAAAAAGATCAACGTCAATACTGCCACAGTAGAAGAACTGGTCAACCTTAAAAGGATTGGCCCAAAGTATGCTGAAAGGATAGTGCAGTACAGGGAAGCCAACGGCCCTTTTGCGAAGGTAGAGGATATCACAATGGTGAAGGGAATTGGGCCTAAGACGTTGGAAGTAAATAAGGATGTTATTACAGTAAAATAAACCAGTTTACATACCACTGAGTGGCGGGTTATGAAAAAGTGGAGTTTGAAATTATTATGGATCGTTTGGACAGGGAAATTCTCAATATAATACAGGAGGGTTTTCCCCTCAATGTGAGGCCGTTTAAAACTCTGGGTGCGCGGGTTGGTATTGATGAGGATGATGCTCTGGACCGTGTCAGGGGACTTAAAAATAAAGGTATTATCCGCAGGATAGGCGCTGTTTTTGATACCGGGAATCTTGGTTTCTCGAGTACGTTGTGTGCCGCGAAGGTGCCCCCCGATAAGGTGGAGAAGTTTGTGAATGTTGTCAATTCGTACAGGGGTGTCACCCATAATTATCTGAGGGATCATGAATATAATGTGTGGTTTACATTTATAGCGCCTGCTAAAAATGAGATTGAAAAATCGCTGTCGGATATTTCGAGGGAGACAGGCATTATCGGTATTATTAACATGCCGGTCAAGCGCAGGTTCAAAGTCGATGCGCGATTCAAATTGTGACGGCTTCGCAAAAAGTCGATTTTAGAAAACCGTTGTACCGTGAACCTCTATCCTTGAACCCCCGCCTTTAGATTGCCTCGATTTGTTTTTCATGATAGTATCGCAAAGTAACATGGTGGGGCTTTTTACAAGTCCGTCAACATTACGCGGCAGTTCCTGTTTATTATTGTTTGACTTCACAAAATCACTGTGTTATAGGCGGTTCGGCGATGGGGAAGACCGGTAATAAGACCAGCAAAAAGAAGGTAATGTTCCAGATGGGATATGCTTCGAGCCTTGGCATTGCCATGGTTATTGCGATTTTTGGCTGCCTCATGATCGGGTTGTATCTTGACAGGAAGCTGGGAACGGATAATATTTTTACCCCCCTGTTTTTATTGATAGGTGTTGCCGCTGGCTTCAGGAATTTCTATCTTTTTATAAAAAGTACCTTTCCCGATAAGGAGAAGGGGTCGGACAAGGCCGGAGACGATGATCGACATTAAGAAAACCATCATGCAGAGAAATATTGAGTTAGGGAACTGGGTACTGCTCGGTATGCTCCTCATATTTAGTTTCCTGTTCCTGTCGGATAGGTTTACGCTTGGGGTGCTGCTGGGAGGTCTGATAAGTATAGCAAATTTTCACTGGCTCTCGAGGGATCTGCGGGGTAGCTTTATGAAGTACGCGGATCGGGCAAAGCCCTTGATGATGGTAAAATATTATATACGGTTTATTGTTACGGGAGTTGTGCTTTTTTTTGTCATAACCAGGGCTCCGGCCGATGTCTTTGGGCTTCTACTCGGCCTTTCGCTGGTTGTGATCAATGTCATAGTAACGGTTATTGGCGTGAATTTAAAAAATCCGCTAAGGAGGTTCAGAAAGAAAAATGCATCCTTTTTTATTTTTAGGTAAACTCCCATTTCCACCTCATGTGACGTATACGTGGGTTATTATGTTGTTGCTGGCCCTGCTCTCTTTCCTGGCGACGCGGAGACTCAGCATATATCCCGGAAGGATGCAGCATGTCTTTGAAGTGATTCTGGGGGGTATCAGGGATCTGATGCTTGATGTCATGGGGCCTACCGGCCTCAAATTCTTCCCTCTGATAGCGACAATTGCCCTCTTTATTCTCACCGCCAACCTGCTGGGTATTATCCCCGGGTTTGAGTCGCCGACAAGTAATCTCAATACCACCGTCTCGATGGCGCTGGTCGTGTTTGTCCTGACGCATATAGTAGGAGTTTGGGTGCACGGTTTCAAGTATATAAAGCAGTTCATGGGGCCTGTCTGGTGGATGACTCCCATTATGCTGCCCATCGAACTCGTGAGTCACCTCGCACGACCGATTTCTCTCTCAGTGCGGTTGTTCGGGAACATTATGGGTGAGGATCTCGTACTGGCAATCGTCCTGATGCTGGTTCCCTTCCTCGTTCCGCTTCCGGTTTTTGTGCTTATGATCTTTACATCCGCCATCCAGACCCTGGTCTTTATCATGTTGTCGATGATCTATATACAACTGGCGATGGAGGAGGCACATTAGGAAAAAAGGTAACCATTCCTGTTTTTCTAATCATGGATGTTTAATAGCTGAATTTTAAATGGGGGGCCATCCTGACTTGTCTCAGGATGATCCCCCATTGCTTTTATTCAAAGGTAATGTTGTATTTTTCCAGTTTTCTCTCAAAGGTAGGACGGGAGATTCCGAGGATTTCGCAGATTTCTCCCTTGTTTTTTTGGTTTTCTCTGATGACCTTCTTGATGTGTATTTCTTCTATTTCATCGAGGGTCATGGGCCTTTCCGGTTCATCACGGATGATGCCTCTGTCAGCTTCCCTGCTGATCGCGTCTTCCATTAGGTCCGGAAAGTCTTCCTTCCCGAGGATCTGTCCCTTCGAAACAACAGCAGCCCTGACCAGCAGGTTTTCCAGTTCCCTGACATTTCCGGGCCATCCGTATTTAAGAAAGGTGTCCATCATCTTGTCTGAAATGCCGGCAATCCGTTTGTGAAGTTCCCTGTTTATCTTGTTGAGCAGGTATTTGACAAGCGGTTCTATGTCTTCCCGTCTTTCTCTCAGCGGAGGGATGTGTATGGACACGATGTTCACGCGGTAGAAAAGATCATCCCTGAACTTCCCCTCCTTCACCAACGTTCGGAGGTTCTTGTTGGTTGCGGCTATAATCCTTGCGTTTACCTTGACACTGTCTTTTCCTCCGACTCGTTCAAACTCCATTTCCTGAAGTACTCTGAGGAGCTTGGCCTGGAGGTTTATGGACATCTCGCTTATCTCATCCAGAAATACCGTGCCATAGCGTGCAAGTTCAAATTTTCCCTGTTTTCTGGCTATTGCGCCGGTGAAGGAGCCTTTTTCGTGGCCGAACAGCTCGGATTCCAGGAGGGTCTCCACTATGGCGGAACAGTTGACCGCTATGTAAGGCTCATCTCTCGACGTGTTGTAGTGTATGACCTTGGCAATCAGCTCCTTTCCCGTGCCGCTTTCTCCCTGTATCAGTATGGTTGCCTTGTTCTGGGAGGCAACGCCAATGGTCTTGAATACTTCCTTCATCTCATTGCCTGTGCCTATAATATCTCCCACCTTGAAATCGCGCGATGGTTCCATAAGCAGACCGCTGATCTTCTTTTCCAGTCCTATGGTGTTCAGCGCCTTTCTGATGGCTATGTCCAGTTCATCGACGTTGATGGGTTTGTGGATATAATCGAAGGCGCCTTCCTTCATCGCTTTAATCGTTGTATCCATGTTGTGGTGGGCGGTTATCATGATTACCTTGACCTTTTCATCGTCTTCGCGCAAATCCTCAAGGACGGTGAATCCGTCTATGTCTGGAAGTCTGATGTCAAGGATCACCACATCGGGTTGTGTTTCTACAAATTTGTTCAAACCTTCTGTGCCGGTGGAAGCGGTGGACGCTTCATGCCCCTCCTCTGTCAGGTAGAGTTTCAGGCTTTCACAAATGGATCTGTCGTCGTCAATTACAAGAATTTTGGACATGTTGTTTTTATCCCTCCTGTTGAGGCGCTTTTATCGGAAAGGTCATGGTGACACTGGTGCCCTTTCCCTCTTTGCTTGAGATTTCTATTGTGCTCTGGTGCAGATCCATGATTTTTTTGATCTGTGTGAGCCCCAGTCCTGTGCCGTATTTTTTCTTTGTGAAGAAGGGGTTGAAGATATGGGGTATGTCTTCACTGGAGATTCCACACCCGTTATCTCTGACCTCGACAAACACCCTGCAGTTTGTCTGTCTGGCGGATATGGTGAGTTTTCCACCATCATCCATCGCGTCGATGGCGTTTTGGTAGATATTTATAAACGCCTGTTCCAGCATCGCCGGGTCTACGTCCAGCGGGGGGATGTCTTTCGCAAGGTCCATCTCCACTCGGACATGTTTGTCTGAGACGGATTTTTCGGCCATTGCAAGGGCATGGTCGATGATCTTTTCTAAATCCGAGGGTTTTTTTATGAGATCGGAAGGTTTGGCATAAACAAGTATGTCGTTAACGATTTTTTCAAGATGTTCGACTTCTCTCAGGGCAATCTGGAATCTTTTCGAGTTGTTTCCCTCCGGCTGCATGCGTTTTTCCAGGATCTGGAGGCTCATTTTTATTGAGGAAAGGGGATTCCTGATCTCGTGGGCTATGCCGGCCGACAACTGCCCGATGGCGGCGAGCTTCTGGCTCTCGTAGAATTTTTTCTCCAGGGCCTTGAACTCTGTGATATCTCTCTGAACGAGGATATAACGTTCGGTACCCTTCACCGGCCGGGGCGTTATCAGCAAGTCTCTTCTCGAACCGTCCTTTGCGGTTACCGTCATTTCGTAGGGGGTGAATATTCCCTTCTGTGTATCCTTCCATCTGTCCAGAACAAACTCCCTGTTTTCCTCGTCAACAAAATCCGCGAAGTGTTTTCCTCCGAACTTCTGAGAGGTTATCTCCCCGTTGTTTTGCATGTCACGGCTTACATAATTGATAATTCCCTTGCTGTTGATATCAAATATCTTTTCCGGCAGACTGTCTACGATGGGCTGAAGATAGTTGAACAGATTTTCGATTTTCTTGCGGAGGTTGATGTTTTCGGCCAGCTCGTTCTTGAGGTTTTCGGCATATTCCTCCAGCCTGATGTCCATTTCTTTCTGCGAAGTCACATCCTGAATGGTTTCAATTGCCGCAATGACTTTCCCGCTCTCATCGTATATTGGGGCAGCCAGAAAATATATGTGTCGGTTTTCCCCTCCCAGATTTGCGATGTAGTCCATGGCCTCGTAGGCCCCTTTAACCGTTGCCGATTTCTGTACATTCTTGGTGCCATAGTATTTTTCGAGAGTGCCGATATCGTAATCGATAATTATATCAGCAATAGTCGGTCTTTTAGTTTTATAAAAAGGGAGACAGTGTCGATCTGTGCCTATCATATCGCCGGCGTCAACGCCCGTCAGTTCCGAGCATGCCCTGTTCCAGAGGATAACGTGGTGTTCTCTGTTCAGTACAAAGGTGGGAATAGGTGATCCTTCAATAATGCCTTCCGTTGTTCTGGATTCTCTCAGCAGTTTCTCCTGCCACCCCTCCCTTTCCCGGAGTCGTTTCAGCTCTTCTTTGAGACGCAGTTGCTTTGCGCCGGAGTAGGCTATCGAGATGCCGGCCATAATAACCATAATGATAAGCCCGAGGGTCCATAGTATGATGTTTACAAAACCCTTTCGCGCCAATAAAATCGTTTTGCTGTAAGGTGTGGCGATTACGATGAACCAGCGTCCCGAGCCTGCATTAATCGGGGCGTAGG
>CAYLXS010000022.1:0-16401 GCA_964387765.1 uncultured Syntrophaceae bacterium | reverse complement strand
CCTCCCCGTCTATCTCGGTTATTACTGCATACTCTTTCGGCTTTCTGGCTTCAAAGAGTTCCGCAACACGAGGGAGACCTCCTGTGATATCCTTTGTTTTTGTGGTTTCTCTGGGAATTCTGGCGATAAGATCACCCGCCTTTATCTCATCACCTTCTGAGACACCGATATTAGCCCCTACAGGTAGCAGATGCCGCGCGATTGTATGCGATCCCGGAACCCTGGCTGTTTTTCCATCCTTGTCCTTTATCGAAATTCTGGGGCGCAGGTCGGCAACTCTGTATTCCACAATTACCTTCCTTGAAAGCCCGGTAACCTCATCAACCTGCTCCTGCATGGTTTTCCCCTCAACAATATCTCCAAATTTTATGGTCCCATCAATTTCGGAAAGTATTGGAATCGCATAGGGATCCCATTGGGCAATCAGGGTACCTGCCTTTATATCATGCCCTTCAACAACCTCCTTTAAATGAGCTCCATAGGGAACAGGATATTTGCCACGGTTTCTTCCTTCCTCATCCAGGACGTGGACCTCTCCATTTCTGCTCATGACAACGGTATCATTATCCTTGTTTACAGCTACATTAACATCAACGAATTTGAGCACCCCATTATGTCTCGCCTCCAGAGTGGAGTGCTCTTCAAACTTCGCTGTACCACCTATGTGGAATGTCCTCATGGTCAACTGGGTTCCCGGTTCGCCTATGGACTGAGCCGCAATAATACCAACAGCCTCGCCTATATTTACCAGATGACCATGCGCCAGATCTCTCCCATAGCACAATGCACAGATTCCATGTTTTGACTTGCAGGTCAGGGCGGATCTTATAAGTACTTTTTCCAGCCCCGCTTTGTCGATATTTTCCGCAAGAGTTTCATCAATCTCCTGATTTGCCTTCACCAGGATTTCTCCTGTAAAGGGATCCTCTATATCCTCCAGAGCAACCCTTCCGAGAATACGCTCACCTACTGTTTCTATTATTTCTCCACCCTCAACCAGGGCTGAAACGTAGATTCCATCAAGAGTGCCGCAATCCTTCTCCATAACAATAGCATCCTGCGCTACATCAACAAGCCTTCTCGTAAGATACCCTGAGTTTGCCGTCTTCAGGGCCGTGTCGGCAAGGCCCTTTCTGGCACCATGCGTGGAGATAAAGTACTGCAGGACCGTCAGTCCTTCCCTGAAGTTAGCGGTAATGGGTGTTTCAATAATTTCTCCTGACGGCTTTGCCATCAGTCCTCTCATGCCGGCGAGCTGTCTCGTCTGGGCCGCACTGCCACGGGCTCCGGAATCAGCCATCATATAAATCGAATTAAAACTCTCAACCTGCTTTTTCGTCTTGCCTGGGAGCTTCATCTCCTCGGTACCGATACCCTCCAGCATGTCACTGGCAACCTTCTCAGTGGCATGGGCCCAGATATCGATAACCTTATTATAACGTTCGCCATCGGTTATCAGGCCGTCCATATACTGTTTATGTATCTCTAGAACATTTTTCTGCGCCTTGCCAACAACATCACCTTTACTCTTGGGAATAGCAAGATCACCTATGGCGATCGATATGCCGGAAATCGTGGCATATTTATATCCAAGGTCCTTCAATCGATCCGCCAGTATAACCGTCGTTTTTGCCCCGGAATGCCTGTAACTGTAATCGATGAGATTGGCTATCTCTTTTTTGTTCATCACCTTATTAACAAGATCAAAGGAAATCCCGTCGGGAATAATTTCATAGAGCAATATCCTGCCCACAGTTGTGTCAACAATCATACCGTTCATCCGAACTCTTATCGTGGCATGGAGATCAACTGCTTCCGCATCATACGCGCTTCTCACCTCACCGGGATCGGAGAAGATCATCCCTTCTCCTTTTACATACTCCCTTGACCTGGTCATATAATATATGCCGAGAACCATATCCTGACTGGGAACGATTATAGGCTTGCCATTGGCAGGAGAGAGTATGTTATTGGTAGACATCATGAGGCACCTTGCCTCTACCTGTGCCTCTATCGACAGAGGGACATGCACCGCCATCTGGTCACCATCAAAATCCGCATTGAATGCCGCACAAACAAGGGGATGAAGCTGCAGGGCCTTCCCTTCAATAAGAACCGGTTCGAAAGCCTGGATGCCGAGCCTGTGCAGGGTTGGAGCTCTGTTAAGTAATATGGGATATTCACGCACAACTTCATCCAGGGCATCCCATACTTCCGAGCTCTCTTTCTCGACCATTTTTTTCGCACTTTTTACAGTTGTCACATATCCTTTTTCCTCAAGCTTGTTATAAATAAATGGCTTAAATAATTCCAGCGCCATCTTTTTGGGAAGCCCGCACTGATGTAATCTTAGATCCGGTCCAACCGTGATCACGGATCTTCCGGAGTAATCAACCCTCTTCCCGAGCAGATTCTGCCTGAATCTTCCCTGCTTACCTTTGAGCATGTCCGATAAAGATTTCAAGGGTCTTTTCTTGTTGGCACCCGTGACCGCACGACCACGCCTACCGTTGTCAAACAGACAATCAACGGCTTCCTGGAGCATCCTTTTTTCATTCCTTATAATAATCTCCGGAGCATTCAATTCCAGCAGGCGCTTCAAACGGTTGTTCCTGTTTATAACTCTCCTGTAGAGATCATTCAGATCAGAAGTGGCAAAACGACCACCATCCAGCGGAACCAGTGGTCTCAGGTCCGGTGGAATTACGGGAATCACTGTAAGAGTCATCCATTCAGGTTTGTTTCCCGATTTCTTCAATGCCTCAACAACCTTCAACCTTTTCGTGAGTTTTGTTTTTTTGGTGACTGAGGTGGCTTCCTTAAGTTCAGCACGGAGCTCATCGTCCAGTTCTTCCAGATTGATCTCCTTCAGAAGTTTCCTGATAGCTTCTGCTCCTATGCCCGCCTCAAAAGCATCATCACCATATTCCTCCAGCACTTCCAGATATCGATCTTCCGAAAGAAGTTCTTTCTTCACCAGAGGGGTATCCTTCGGATCAAGAACTATCCACGATTCAAAATATAAGACCCGCTCCAACTCCTTCAGTGTAAGATCCAGGACATTCCCTATTCTGCTGGGCAGGCTTTTGAGAAACCAGATATGTGCCACAGGTGCGGCCAGAACTATATGTCCCATCCTTTCCCTGCGAACTTTCGACTGGATGACTTCAACCCCGCATTTCTCGCACACCATACCGCGGTGTTTCATTCTCTTATAACGACCGCAGAGACACTCGTAGTCCTTGATTGGTCCGAAGATTTTTGCACAGAACAGACCGTCTCTTTCGGGCTTGAATGTCCTGTAATTTATAGTCTCAGGCTTTTTAACCTCGCCATGCGACCACGAGACTATATCTTCCGGCGAAGCCAGCGATACTTTGATGGCATTAAATCTTACAGGATCCTTAGGCTTCTCGAAAAAACCATAGATATCTTCCACTGGATAAAACTCCCTTTGTTTCAAAAATGTTCTATTCTATAATTAACCCTTACTAATCTTCTATTAATTCAACATTAATAGCCAGCCCCTGTAATTCTTTGACAAGCACATTAAAGGACTCCGGCAATCCGGGCTCCAGGGTATGTTCCCCTTTTACTATAGCCTCATACATCCTCGTTCTTCCTGCAACATCATCCGACTTGACGGTAAGAAACTCCTGCAACGCATAGGCAGCTCCATAGGCTTCAATTGCCCATACCTCCATTTCACCCAGCCGCTGGCCACCAAACTGCGCTTTCCCTCCAAGTGGTTGCTGTGTAACCAGAGAATATGGCCCTATGGATCTCGCATGAATCTTATCGTCGACAAGGTGGTGGAGTTTCAACATGTAGATCATCCCCACCGTTATATCCTGATCAAAAGGTTCTCCAGTTCGGCCGTCGTAAAGCCTTGTCTGTCCCGTCTCCGGTAGACCCACCGATTTCAGCATATCCCTTATTTCACTTTCATGAGCTCCATCAAATATCGGTGTGGCCAGGGGAACTCCCTTTTTCAATCTGCGAACAAATTTCTTGACTTCATCGTCAGTAGCTTCATCCACAAAATCGTCAAATTCAGAAGAGGAATACAGTTTCTTCAGTTCTTTTTTTATCACACCCATGCCAAACCCAGCTGCAAGGGATTGAAGTTTTTCACCCATACCCTTCGCCGCCCACCCGAGGTGAGTTTCGAGAATCTGGCCTACATTCATACGCGAAGGTACACCAAGAGGATTTAAAACGATATCAACCGGTGTTCCATCTTTAAAGAAGGGCATATCCTCCTCCGGTAGTATTCTTGACAGCACCCCCTTGTTACCGTGCCTGCCCGCCATCTTGTCGCCAACGGAGAGCTTTCTCTTTATGGCAATATACACCTTTACCAGTTTGATCACACCGGGCGGCAATTCATCGCTTGTCTTCACCGTTTCTATTTTCTCCGCAAAGAATGCTTCGATAGACTCTATCCTCTTCGAAAGACCATCCAACGCAGATCTCACTTTTTCTTCAGTCTCATAGTCATCAATCGTTATATTCTTCCAGAGCCTGAAGGGGATAAGATCAAGGACATTTTTGGTAATTGTTTCCAACTTTCCCAAAAAGGCCTTCCTGCCATCCGGATCAACCAGCCTCGAAGTGGAGATTTTCCCCGCAAGTAATTCAGAAATCTTTTCCTTCACATTATGGGTAATAATCCTGATTTCATCATCCCTGTCTTTGAGGAGATTATCGACCTCTTCGTTTTCTATCTCCTGCGATCTGCTGTCTTTCTCAGTGCCCTTACGGGAAAATATCTTAGCATCTATAACCACTCCTTCTACGCCGGGTGGAATTCTGAGAGATGTATCCCTGACATCGCCAGCCTTCTCTCCGAAGATGGCACGTAGAAGTTTCTCCTCTGGCGATAGCTGAGTTTCACCCTTCGGCGTGACCTTTCCCACAAGGATATCGCCCGCTTTTACTGAGACACCTATCCTGATAATACCGCTTCCATCCAGATTCCTCAGGGCATCTTCTCCTACGTTGGGGATATCTCTTGTAATCTCTTCCTTGCCCAGTTTTGTGTCTCTGGCCACGGTTTCAAATTCTTCTATATGCACGGAAGTATAGATATCATCCTTTACGACTCTCTCACTGATCAATATGGCATCTTCGTAGTTGTACCCACCCCATGGCATAAAAGCCACCATAATGTTTCTGCCCAGTGCCAGTTCACCGTTATCGGTAGCCGGACCATCAGCTATAATGTCTCCCTTTTTTACACTGCTTCCTTTGTCTACAATAGGTTTATGGTTAGAACAGGTATTCTGGTTTGAACGCTGATATTTTATAAGGTTGTATATATCGACACCAATATCGGATTCATTCCCGCTTTCTGCATCGCGCTTGATAACAATCCTTGTTGCATCAACATCCTCTACAATACCGGATTCTTTTGCCACAATAACAGCTCCCGAATCCCGAGCAATAACCGCTCCGATCCCAGTCCCAACAAGAGGGGCCTGCGGTTTCAAAAGCGGGACAGCCTGACGTTGCATATTAGACCCCATCAGGGCCCGGTTGGCATCGTCGTGTTCCAGAAATGGAATAAGCCCGGCAGCAACCGAAACAAGCTGAGCGGGCGATACATCTATCAGGTTTATCTCCCCCGGACTTACGATTACATAGTTACCAGCTTTTCTCGCCGTGATAAGCTCCTCAGTAAATCTACCTTTTGAGTCAAAGGGTTCATTCGCCTGGGCTATTATATAATCTTCTTCCTCTGTTGCGGTAAGGTACTGTATCCTGTCAAGAACATTTCCGCCTTCTACAACCCTGTAAGGCGTCTCTATAAAACCAAAATCATTTACCCGGGCGTAGGCACTGAGAGATACAATCAGGCCTATATTAGGACCTTCCGGCGTCTCGACGGGACACACACGTCCGTAGTGGGTATTGTGCACATCTCTTACCTCAAAACCTGCCCTTTCACGCGTAAGGCCTCCAGGGCCGAGGGCCGACAACCGCCTTTTGTGCGTAATTTCGGAAAGGGGATTGGTCTGATCCATAAACTGAGACAGCTGGCTACTCCCGAAAAACTCATTAACCACGGCGGTAACAGGCTTGGCGTTTATAAGATCATGGGGCATCATAGTTTCTATATCAAGAAGGCTCATCTTCTCCTTGATGGCACGTTCCATCCTCACCAGTCCAATTCTGTATTGATTCTCTATAAGCTCTCCAACGGACCGGACTCTTCTGTTTCCGAGGTGATCTATATCATCAACGCTGTAATCAGCCACACCATTCTTCAGGTTGATAAGATATTTTACAGCTTCCATGACATCTTCCCGGCGAAGAACCGTCACATCAGAAGGCACATCCATGCGGAGCTTATAATTCATCTTAACGCGTCCTACATCAGACAGGTCATAGCTGTTGCTATCGAAGAAGAGGCTGTTGAAAAACCTGCGGGCGGTTTCAAGCGAGGGGGGATTACTCGGTCTTAATCTCCTGTATACGTCTACGATACCATCTTCTTCTGTCTCGATTTTATCTATGAGCATGGTATTCCTGATATAGGAATTCGTTCCCTCCTCATCAAGTTGAATAAATCTGACCTCCGTAATGTTTTTTTCGCGCAACAACTCCATACCATCTGCGCTCAGCTCATCGGTACATTTCAGAAGAACATCGCCGGTCTCAGGATCCACTACATCTGAAGCAAGGACTTTACCCACGATGTAATCCTCGCTTACATCCATAAGCTCCACACCCGCATCAGCCATCTTTTTCAAAAAAGCCTTTGAAATCTTTCTCCCCTTTTTCAGCAGCACCTCACCGGTTTGATTATCCTTAATGTCTTCCGGGACCCTCTCACCAATGAGACTGCCCTCTACCATCAGAGATATTCTGCTGCCATTCAGGATAACTCTTTCAATATCATAGAAATATTCCATCAACTCTTCGGCGGAGTATCCCATGGCTCTGAGGAGTACCGTAACCGGCATTTTTCTTCTTCTATCTATTCTGGCATAGAGAAGATCCTTCGGATCAAACTCAAGATCAAGCCAGGAACCTCTTATGGGTATAACCCTCGCCGAATATATAAGCTTCCCGCTCACATGGGTTTTCCCTTTGTCGTGGTCAAAGAATATGCCCGGTGACCGATGCAACTGGCTAACGATGACTCTCTCAGTACCATTGACATTAAAGGTGCCCTTTTCGGTCATCAACGGGATCTCGCCGAAGTATATCTCCTGTTCCTTTATATCCCTTACAGTCTTCTGCTCGCCGCCTCCCCGTCCATTGTCGAACACAACAAGTCTGATTACAACCCTCAGAGGAGCATTATAGGTCATTCCCTTTTGCGTGCATTCTCTAACATCATACCGGGGCTCCCCGATTTGATAGCTGACAAACTCCAGGGAGCATTTCCCGCCAAAATCCACAATGGGAAAGACACTTTTAAAGGCTCCTTGAAGACCAAATTTTCCCCTGTCTTCAGGTCTTACATCGGCCTGGAGAAATTTCTCATAAGACCTTGTCTGAATTTCTATGAGATCAGGTATGTCAACTACTTTTTTTATACGGCCGAAACTTTTTCTATAAGTACCCATATTGATCCTTATAATAGTTTAACCTTCATAAATGGAGAAGCCAGAATAGAAAAAAACCTCTTTAATTTCTTTCTGATCTCTGGCTTCCGGACCCATAATTTTGAATCCCTTTTTGACTTTTAATAACTACTTCCGACGATTATTTAATTTCTACACTTGCGCCCACTGCTTCCAGTTTGGCCTTTATTTCTTCAGCTTCGTCCTTTGATACACCCTCTTTAACCGCTTTGGGTGCAGCTTCAACCAAATCCTTAGCCTCCTTAAGGCCTAACCCCGTTACAGCCCTGGCAACTTTGATAACCTGAATCTTCTGATCGCCAAATCCTGTGAGCATAACATCAAACTCAGTTTTTTCCTCCTCCGGAGCTGCCTGTGCCGGTCCTGCTGCCGCCACGGCCACTGGAGCTGCTGCAGAAACACCAAATTTTTCTTCCAGTTCCTTAACCATTTCTGATAGTTCAAGAACCGTCATTTTTTCGATAAAACTTATAACATCGTCTTTCGTGATTTTTTTTGCTGTTGCCATTTTTTGCTACATCCTTTCCTGTATGTTTAATTTTCTTCTTTCTTCACTCTATGTGCCTCAAGCACCTGTACAAACCCCCTCGGAACAGCACTCAAAACCGTGACAAGTTGAGTCTGTACTCCAACCAGAACAGAGAGGAATTTCCCAAGAAGGATATCCCTGCTCGGTAATGCGGCCAGGGCCAATATTTGTTCCCTGCTTAAAAGTGTACCATCCAGCACACCCGCTTCGATCTCAAGCCGGTCATTCTTTTTGGCAAATTCAACAAGTATCCTAGTTGGCTCAACCACATCTCCAAAATTCATCATGAGCGCCCTGGGACCTTTAAGATAGTTATCCAGCAGGGCAAATTCCGTGTTCTTCAAGGCGATACTTAAAAGATTGTTCTTGACCACCTTAAGCTCACTGTCTGCCTTGCGCAACCCATTTCTCAGATCGGTGATATCCTTAACCTTGATACCGCTGTAATCCGCAAGAATTACCAGATTTACATCCTTAAGCTTCTTATGAAGCTCGGTAACAACACGTTCTTTAGTACTTCTATTCAATACGTGGCCTCCTTTCAATGTTTGAAGTTCAAAACCCCTTGTCGTCCGAAGACGATCAAGATTCTCTGAAAGTCAGACCGCTATACAGGAAAAGATATTACTCAAACTTCCTCATAGTCTCGGCAGGCCGACCCCGTGATCGCTTAAACATTCTGTACCTGCTGTCTCTGACTTTTTGTCTGTTTTTTTACCCAGCTTTTAAGGTATTCCTGATATCCAATGGATCTATTTTAATCCCCGGGCCCATGGTAGTGGAGAGAGAAACGGCTTTCAAATATGTCCCTTTGCTGGATGCAGGCTTCAGTTTTATTATGGATTCTACTAATGCCAGAATATTTTCCGCCAACTTGTTCGCTCCGAATGAGATTTTCCCCACAGGACTGTGAACAATACCTGCTTTTTCTACTCTGAATTCAACTTTACCTGCCTTAAGTTCTTCGACCGCGTTTTTTACGTCAAACGTCACCGTCCCAACCTTGGGGTTGGGCATCAAACCACGCGGCCCCAGGATCTTACCTATTTTCCCAACACTGCCCATCATATCCGGGGTAGCAACAATTCTGTCAAACTCCAGCCATCCGCCTTTGATTTTTTCAATAAACTCGTCCGAACCGGTGAAGTCCGCCCCGGCGTCAAGGGCTTCTCTTTCTTTGTCCCCTTTTGCGAAAACCAGTACTCTCACGGATTTGCCAAGTCCATTGGGAAGCACTACACTCCCCCTTATCATCTGATCCGCGTGCTTGGGATTTACACCCAGTTGGATGGCAACATCGGCCGTCTCATCAAATTTTACCCTTGCGGTATCTACAGCAAGTTCCACGGCTTCTTTCAACGAATAGCGTTTCCCGGATTCTACCTTTTTCTTCTCTTCCAAGTATCCCTTACCTATATTAGACATCTTCACAAAACTCCGAAGTAGATTTATTTGGCAATCTCAATACCCATGGACCTTGCAGTCCCTTCTACAATAGCCATAGCCCCATCGATATCTATGGCATTTAAATCCTCATATTTTATCTCTGCGATTTCTTTTAATTGCTTAGGGGTTACTGCCCCCACTTTTTCTCTCTTGGGATCTCCTGCACCCTTCGCAATTTTTGCCGCCTGTTTCAATAAAACGGATGTCGGCGGCGTTTTGGTAATAAAGGTAAATGATTTATCGGCATATACGGTTATCACAACCGGTATTATCATGCCTTCCTGATTCTGTGTAAGCGCATTATAGGCCTTGCAGAACTCCATTATATTGACCCCGTGCTGGCCCAGGGCAGGACCAATAGGCGGCGACGGTGTGGCCTTTCCGGCCTGAACCTGAAGCTTTATACTTGCAATAACCTTCTTAGCCATTAGATTCCCCTTTATTTATTTCCTTTTTCGAAATTCTCTTACGGTTTCTTCAGCTTTGGACAACCTGTATAAAATCCAGTTCCACAGGCGTTGATCTGCCGAAGATACTTACTATAACTCTCAATTTACCCTTTTCCGGCTTGACTTCGTCAACTACTCCATCAAAATTTGTAAAGGGACCATCCACGATCCTCACATGATCTCCAAACTCAAACTTAAACTTCGGGCTGGGTTTCAATGTACCCTCATCTATCCTGGTCTTCAGCAGTCGGACAGATTCATCAGATACAGGCGATGGTCTGTCTCTCATTCCTATAAAACCAGTAACTTTGGGGGTGTCTTTCACTACGTGCCATGTATCATCGTTCAACTCCATATTTACAAGTATATACCCGGGGAAAAATTTTCTCTTTGAAGTCTTCTTCTCGCCCTTTTTGAGCTCGACCACATCCTCCTCCGGTATCAGTATGTCGGCAAAACAATCCTGCATACCAGAAATGGCCACTCTCTCTTCCAGAGAACGCTTCACCCTGTTTTCGAAACCCGAGTACGTATGAACAATATACCAGTTAAACGCCATATCTTTAACCCAAAACCAATCTTACTATTCTGGTAAGACCAAGATCTACTATACCGAGAAATAGGGATACGATAATAACCACAACTATCACGACAGAAGTCGAGGCAAGCGCCTCCTTCGGAGTTGGCCATGTCACCTTCTTCAGTTCAACCCTTGCCTCCCTCAAGAAGTGTCTTATCCTGCTTATCACTAATTTGATCTTTTCCATTAAATAAACCCGGCAAAAACATAATGGCAGGCCAGGAGGGACTCGAACCCCCAACACCCGGATTTGGAGTCCGGTGCTCTAGCCATTAGAGCTACTGGCCTGTTTCAATCAATAAATCCCTGATTTGAGAACTCGGAAACCTCACAATGGCCCATTCCCGAATTCCCACACCCCGTAATATCAGCACCGCCGGACAATCCTGCCGCCCGGCTTATCTACAAATTACCCCGGATATTCTATTTCGTCTCTTTGTGTATTGTATGTCGCTGACAAAACTTGCAATATTTCTTCATTTCAAGACGATTCTTCGTTATCCGCTTGTTCTTCGTCGACGTGTAATTTCTCTGCTTGCATTCGCCACATGCAAGTATCACATTATCTCTCATTTCAATAAACCCGCTTTCACCAAAATGGAGCCCACGACCAGGATTGAACTGGTGACCTCATCCTTACCAAGGATGTGCTCTACCGACTGAGCTACGTGGGCCAGCAAAACTCTTCTTCCACACCCTGATAAACCAAAAAATGGAGCGGGAAACGGGATTCGAACCCGCGACCCTCAGCTTGGAAGGCTGACGCTCTAGCCACTGAGCTACTCCCGCCTGCTGCAACCTCAAATTTACAAAACAATGGTGGAGGGGGGAGGATTTGAACCTCCGTAGGCTTCGCCGGCAGATTTACAGTCTGCTCCCTTTGACCACTCGGGAACCCCTCCACGCTAATCAGCAGTAACTGGAGCTGGCGATGGGATTTGAACCCGCGACCTGCTGATTACAAATCAGCTGCTCTACCAATTGAGCTACGCCAGCAAGTGTTAACTTATGTATATTACAGGGAATTTTCTGAAACAACCCCACTGCGTTCCTATCTCTTTGAATGCAAAAGGAGGAGACTAAATCTAAAAAGTGTATTTGTCAAGATCTTTTTATCACATTGTTACTGCAATATGATTATGTCACCTATTGTTTGAATAATGTAGAGGAAGAAGTCCATTACTAATAAATAGTGGGCAATCTCAGTTTCTCGGGGCATGTGTCTCAGGATTCACGATAAAGGATACCGGTGAACTTCACACATCTGGATGGTTTCGATAAGCCGTTTCCCGTGGCTGGCCGATCTGTACATTATCGCCGGCAATCTCATAGATATCACCTTGTACAGCATGAATACCGCGATCAATTATCACGAACTGCAATTTTTCTTCACGGTCTGCACTTTCGAATGAAGCAGGAAGGAATGAAGATAGATGACTTTGTGGATGAGCTGCAGATATTTCTGAAGATGTTGAAAAGAAGAGCTCAAAGTATCAGCAGTGCACCATCCTTGCCCGGTGGTGTATACCGCAATTTTTACAGGGTACCTACCCACAGGACCACAGATAATCCATTTGACCTGTTCGAGATGGTCTCTCTCTGCTGGATTGACCAGTAATGAACAGAATCACCCTCGTCGAGTTTTATTATCTTTCCATCATGGAAGAGCTCCACCGTCCCTTCCAGAACACAGAGTACTTCTTGTGTGTTCTTCATATTTTTCCTCGCGGGGATGCTTGCTCCCGGTTCAATGGCAATTACCGAACTGTCGATTATCCTCCTGTCTTCCGGCGAGAAAAATCTCCTTGTTACGAAACCAGATGAGGGAAACTCTACATCCCCCCGGTCGGTTTTTCTTATCAACACAACTCTTTCCTGTTTTTCGGCTCGCTTAAGAACATTGCCCGCTTGGATACCTATGGCATTACATATCTTTACCAGGGTATTGACCGAGGGTGAATTGACATTATTCTCGACTTGAGAGAGAAACCCTTCCGAAATATCAGCCTTTTCAGCCACAACTTTCAGCGTAAGTCTTTTTTTCTTTCTTTTATCCCTTAATATCGAACCCAGATTCATATTTATATCACGCCCCACCAGTATTAATATTGTGTAATGGTGAAGATATATCATTACTTAATATTTGATGTCAATTAATTATTGACATACAGGTCAAGTTCTGTTGATATGAATCAATTCTTTTTCTGAAGGTGACAGGCCGGGTAAACGTTGCTCTTTACCTCGAATGCCAATAAAGGATCTGATGAACAGAATGGCGGAAAAACAACGTTCACGATTCTATGAAAGCCTGAATATGTCATAAAAAAAAGGAGCAGGATATGATGGAACTAACAAACGAGGAACGAATGCTGGCGGAAACCATGTATAAATGGACTGTTCAGGAGATTGCGCCCTTGCAGGAGAAAATCGATGATGAGGATTGGTTTCCGGAGGATTTTTTCAGGAAACTCGGGGAACTGGGTATGCTGGGAATTACTATTGATGAAGAATACGGAGGAGCAGGACAGGGCGTTATGATGCAGGTACTTGCCGTTGAACAGCTGAGCAGGATATCGCCAGCCCTGGGCATGACATACGGCGCCCATTCGAATCTGTGTGCAAATAATATTCACAAGAACGGCACTGAAGCGCAAAAAAACAAATACCTCCCGCCCATGTGCACGGGTGAGCACATCGGCGCATTATGTCTTACCGAACCGAATGCCGGTTCCGATGCCCTGGGTGGAATGAGAACTTTGGCTAAAAAAAGTGGTGACAAGTATATTATCAACGGCACAAAGATGTTTATTACAAACGGAAGCATTGCAAACACTCTGCTTGTCTACGCAAAAACGGCGCCTGAATTAGGACCGCACGGGATAAGCGCGTTTATTATCGAGGCCGATTCACCCGGTGTAACGGTATCAAAAAAGTTGAAGAAATGCGGCATGAGGGGTTCACCGACCTGTGAGCTCAGCTTTGAAGATGTGGAAGTGCCAGCTCAAAACCTGCTTTACGCGGAAAACAGCGGTGTTGCCGTTATAACGTCCGGTCTTGCGTATGAAAGGATAGTGCTGGCCGGAGGTTCTCTCGGAATTGCGGAACAGTCCCTCGAATATTCGATTCAATATGCGAAGGAACGGGAACAGTTCGGAAGACCGATTAAAGACTTTCAGATGATCCAGCAGAAGATTGCAGACATGTACTGCCTTGTGGAGGCATCGAGAGGGCTGGTTTACAGGGCAGCACGTTTCGCCGACGGACCGGAAGGAAAGAGGGGCGGAAAGGGAACTGAACTGGACAAGCTTGCCGCCGCCGCCATTCTCTTTGCCGCCGAGGCTTCCACAAAGGTAGCCTGCGATGGCGTTCAGATCCATGGCGGATACGGTTATTGCCTTGAATATCCGATTCAAAAGCTGTGGCGGGATGCAAAACTGTACGAAATCGGCGCAGGGACTTCCGAGATACGCCGGATGATCATAGCGAGAGAACTTTTCAGGTAAAAGCTGTCGGGCTTTCTTTTCAGAAAGAACGAGCTTACTTTAAACTGAGCAGGACTCTGCCCCTTTTCAGCATCTGGCAGGGTCCCCGCCCGGTTTCTATCAATGCTTATTGACCCATTCAAGATACTTTGAGATCGAGCAGATACAGTCCTGTGTGGTCGCAAACACGGGAAGTCCTGCTTCCCTGAAGGTAGAGAACATGGATATCCGGGTCTTTTCCATGTCAATATCGTCCTGCGTGCATTTTGACAATATAGGAATAACCGGTTTCCCGGCTTTCTTTGCCGCTTCTATTATAATTCCCGGCCCATCATCTGTCTGGTCTCTCTGAAACGTGCTGATGAAGTCCACCGAAAGGAATGGAATAATAACATCTATACAGTCGTCCTGAGCCATTGCCATTATCGTGTGGGACATTACGTTAAAATCGAAGCCGAACATCCCGAGGTCCACCGGGTTTGGGGTAGAAGTGTTGACAGCACTTATTTTCTGACTGATCAATTCCTGCGTGTCTTTCTGTAGTTCAGGAAGAGTTAATCCCCCGAGAGCTGCCAGGTCTGTAAATGTGACGGCCTCTCCACCTCCTGCTACCATAAAGCCGACCCGTGGACCCCGAGGCGGGTTTTTGCATGTTCCCAGCATGGCAATATTCATCATTTGCTCAAAATTTTCTACGAGAATCGCTCCATGCTGGCGCATAGCCGATGACCAGATTAGAAAATTACTGGCCATGGCCCCGGTATGACTTGCCGCTGCCTTTGCACCCACTTCCGTCATCCCGCCCTTGAGAAGGATAACCGGCTTGACTTTTGTCGCGCGTCCCAGGGCATTCAAGAAGGCTCGCGGGTCCTTGAGGTCTTCGACATACCCCGCAATAATCTTGATTTTTTCATCTTTTGCAAAGTACTCAAGATAGTCTTCCGCCCCTATGTCTATCTGGTTTCCGTAGGACACAACCTTATTCAGGCCCAGGCGGATTGATATTGCAGCTCTAACGAAGTTGCTCGTTACCCCTCCGGACTGGCCAAAGAAGCCTGTGTTCATTGATGAGTTTTCCTGAACGGTGAAACCGAAACTTACCCTCGACTCGGAGCAGTATATTCCGATGCAGTTCGGGCCGACGATCCTTGTCCCGTTCTTTTTTGCAACATTCAGAAGCTCTTCTTCGAGATCCTTGTTGCCAGTCTCGCTGAACCCGGCTGTAAAGAAATGTATGAACTTTATCTTTTTCCGCGCCGCCGACTTCATTATTTCCAGAGATTCCTTGAACGGCGCAGTAACAATTGCCAGATCGATACCTTCCGGAAGGTCGTTTATTGATTGGTAAAATTTCACACCGTCAATTTCATCATACTTCGGATTTACTGGATAAAGATCACCTTTATATCCTCTTAGTTTCAATATATGGTAATAAGGAATCTTCCCCCCACCAAACTTTGCTGAGGCTCCGATTACCGCTACGCTTTTCGGGTAAAACAAACTGTCAAGATTCATCTGAGTTCTCCATTCGCAATTGCTGCACTCATCTATTTAATTCTTCAACCTTTAATCCCTTTGCCTGCCCGCTTTCACGATTTCCTCGCGTAATTCGTAGTAACGGGTAAGAGCTTTTATCGCCCGAGCGGCGCGTTCGGACCCGGGGAAGATGGGAACTCCACGACTGAGAAGCTCCTGCATGAAATGATCCCTGAAACTGCGGTACGTAAAGCCAACGAGCGGTTTGTTATGCTCTTTCAAGATTCCGGAAATGGCATCGCAACACATTTTAATGAATTTTTTACTTTCAATCTCGATCTTCTCCTTGGACATACCCATCAAGGCCATCGACTGCTCCACCATTTCCGAAGGCAAGAGAAAATACATCAGAAGAATGTCCGGGTTTTCTTTTACAGATGACAACATATTCCTTTCCTTTCCAAGACGCCCTCACCTACGGCAAGTCACCGTCACACCGCGGTCTCGTTTTCATGGACATGCTGGATCAGAGAATATGAAATTCATGACAGCAATGACCGCTGCCTTTCCTATTATAACGGTTGCACAAAGTCAAGATTCATCCTGATATTAAAAATCAGCTGTTAAAGAGTCGGTTTTTCGAACCCGGCTCGTTGTTTTATTTGTAAAAGGTAAGAGTCCGTCAGGCATCGAATGATAAATTCAAACAGGGGATTTATCCATAAAGGTCATGCCAAAAACTTATCCCCTTCGATGCTGGCTTATTGCTTGCACCCAAGTTATTAACATCCTTGCCCGTACCGAGACATTATCCATTATTTATTGCTATACGTAACATATCCTG
>CAYLXS010000021.1:0-16416 GCA_964387765.1 uncultured Syntrophaceae bacterium | reverse complement strand
TAGAACTCGCGAAAGACAGGGTTGGCCATCCTGTCGGACTCTATTCTTGCCCACAGTTCTATTCTGTTGGAGGGGAGACTTACATGATAGCTTGTCAGGTCCTGTCCTGTAAAGGCATTTAGATCTCCGCCCCCTTTTTCTGTGTACAGACGGTCTATCTCGCCCGGGATGCTCCATCTTCCGGCCTCTCGCTGAAGTGTCTCGAGTTGCTTGCGAAGGTCCTTTATTTTTTGGCCGTCAACGCTTTCCCCCTTCATCAGCTCGGTATCGAGGGCGTCGCCTACGTCATGGATTTTCTGGAGGATGCGTTCTTCCTCTTTAAAATTCTTTGTTCCAATAGTCTTGGTGCCCTTGAACATCATATGTTCCAAAATGTGCGCGGTACCCGTATGTCCATCTCCTTCATTTACAGCACCCGTCTCATGGCTTATGTACAGGGAGACGGTCGGACTGGCGTGTCTCTCGACTATCAGCACCTTGAGGCCATTCTTGAGTGTGAATTCCTTCACCTTGTCCTTCAGATCATACGAGAAACACGGACTTAAAGTAATACATAAGAAAAAAGATGCAAGGCAGGTAATAACAAGACATTCACGAAGGATATAACGGAGATTCTTTACGGAGGTCATCAGAGTTCTCCCCTTACTCTTTTGAATATTTTTACGGCACTGTAGATGACGCCGACTGCACTCATAAGTATGAGCATGCTCGATGAAAAGAAATACATTAGAAACTCGGCAGGGTTGTTCAGTGTATATGAGCCAATCAGGACCTCAATCCCTCTTATGAAAAGAATCAAGGAGGCAAACCCTATAATGAGTTTGGAAATCCACCAGAAAAATGTGTTCATATAAAACAGCTCCATATATTATTATTAATAGGGTCATAATCTATTTTCTAAAGCAATATAACGAAAAGGCTAAGCCGCCGAGTTTACGAGATTAGCTGGATTGACTGGTTGGCATTTTCTTAATAAATGCCAAGTTGAATCTTGACGGCTTCCTCAACTTTGCGCATATCCTTATATTCTCACAAAATATGGTAACACTACTAAAACAACACCTGCAATTACAAGCACATATACGTTCGATATAAAATAGGGGAATATAAATAGGGCAATACCGGTAAATAGTGGAACCACTGCCTTTTGTTTTTTACCATATGTAAAGAATCCAAGACCTACTGCCCCAAATAGCATTCCCCAAATAAGTAGTGATGTACCTTTCATTTTAAAATTTACTGATTTGTTTTAGCTTAATGTATTTATTCATATATTTTCCTTGCGGCTAAGGCCCTGAGGTCGGATCGATCTAATTCTGATATGCGGTCCCTTTTTCTCAAAACATAGGTGTTATTAAGGCTTAAAAGGTCTTTTACTTGGCTTGGTCCGACCCCTACCGGTACCGCATATGAAGAAAGTAAGTAACTCATATGCGGCCGGGATTTAGTTACTTATTTACGGACGTCCCCCATTTTCCCCTATAGTAATCTTTTCAAAAGGATATCTTCAACATTCCGCCGAGAATCTATTACAGATAAAACAAATATTTTCTGCTCAGCGATCCTGTATAGTAATCGCCATGGCGGGACAATCAATTCCCTGTATTGTAGTATGCCTTGGTCCTGGAGCTCTGGTACGATGCGTCCTCTTTCAGGAATGGTATAGAGGTTTGAAGCTTTTTCCTTGATCTTTCCAAGTATATTTAATGCATTGTGAGGGTTGTCCATTGAAATGTATTCAATGATTTCCTTTAAATCATTTTCCGCAACACTGGTCCAAACAACTTTATGCCTTGAGTTCATTAAAGTTTTTCTTTCAGTGAATTCTCAATGTCTTTAAACATATCCTCTTGGGTCTTAACCTTGCCATTCCGAACGTCACTTTCACCTTGAGATATCAGCTTTAACAAGCCAATTGCGTTCCGCATATTCTCATAGCTTTCAGGATCTTGGAGAACAGCTCTGGGCTCACCGTTTTGTGTTATAATCACAGGACGATGGGTTTCGTTGATCTGGTTTAATAAAAGAGCAGCTTTTGATTTTAGATAAGTAACAGGTTTTATATCGTTTGTAATATTCATTTTTATTACCCCCAGTCTGCGTATGATACCAAATATAGACCGCATGTCAAGGCTGAATTTAATGCGAACGCTCAAGCTCACCTGACCGCTATTCCGCTTGCTCTTCATGGCGGCTCATATGTGTTAGCTGCATTGCCCTCGGATGTTACGCATTTGATAAGCTTTCAAGTATCTGGATATCTTCCTCGAAAGTAGGGTTCAATTCTTTCATCTCTTCCAATGTTACCCATTTGATATCAGTTGCTTCATTACTGTTGCCGGGCCTTGAGGCGGGGGGCTGGAAGCACTGGCCTTGAACCAGGCAATACTGGTGAAATTAGCAGGATGGCTAAAAACCGCAGGATATAGCCCGTCCATCTTCATGCCATTGTTATCTTTTTCGAAATGTCAATTCAAGTTGATCTGCCGCAGATTTTAACCTTTTATCTGCTGTCCACAGTGGTACTCCGGTCAACTGAGCAGACGCTAAAAGGTGGACATCAACAAAACCAACACCTTTCCCCATTAAGTGATTTTGATCAATAAAGAATAGGAACTCGTCAAATTTAATCGTCGGAGCCATTGGAAGGGAATGAAGCAAAGAGATGATTTCCTCCCGGTTTTCCAGATTACCACAGGCAAGCTCGCCAATGATAAATGGGTGACACATAACCTCAGCATCCATTAGCAGATTTTCAAGTCGACGGCTACCTTGACGCAGGTGGGTAACCCAAATTGAAGTGTCAACAAGTACCATGGTAGTTTTTAGGTAAACTTTCGTCTTGGAATAGGACGCAGGGTATTTTCGGTTCCGCCGAGTTTAGCAAGTCGCTTGCTGCTTTCGCGGGCAATTAAAGCTTCTAAACCAAGCCGCACTAAAGAGGTTTTCTCCTTAACCCCTGTCAACCGCGATGCCTCTTCCAATATCTTGTCTTCTATGTTTAGTGTTGTTCTCATATGTATTGATATGCATCAATTATGCATATATGTCAAATAAAAGAATTGATTTGAAGATAACGAATTAATAACCCGCCGGGCCACGATATGCGGCTTTTTGCACTGATGGAATCCTCGGTCGGGTTGATTTCATGGTTATGCGTTTATTGATCTTATACCCATTCAAATTTCTCAATTGGGTTCTATATCAGTAAGCGTTGGGATGAAAAAAGACGAACCAGTACCTATTTCTCCCTTAAGGGCAGTCCCTTATCTCTCTCGCATCAAAATACGGCCAGACATGGGGGAAGTTATTCACCAGAAGCGTTATGCCCCGTCGGTGGATTCCGATGCTCCCCCAGAAGAGAATTCCCGTCTGGGGCAGCGGGATAAAGGACAATGGTTTCAAAAAACCAGATGGTGTATTAAGTCGCTATTTGACTCTTTCAATTTCGATCAGACCAATTGCTGAGTCATGATCTTTAACGCCTGTTTCCGGTTCATTGATTATAACGAGTTCAATTGAATCGTTGGATAGGATGTCACCTATCAGAAAGTCTTCATCGTGATCAACCAAGTAAACGCGTTTGCCATCCCTAGATATGACACCAGAAAAACCTTCTGTGACCTTTTTGTTGCTGATCTGTTTTCTGACATAGGTACATTGGCCGAAAAAATACCGTCCCTGCTGCTCTTTAACGACCCATAGACCATTGCTTTCTGCATTGGTATAAAACCCTTGTTTTTCATGGTGGTGACCATAGCTTTTTGATTTCCATTTTCCCTCCAGGTCCGGTATGGATGATTGTGCAAAAGCCATCCCTACTGATAGACACACAAAGGCTGTAAACAATACAAACACCACACTTGATGCACCTGTAAAAAGTCAAAAGTGACTAACTAACTAAAATAATTTATAATTATGTTATTTTCTTCTTGCAATACATCCTGCAATATAGTAGATTTCACTTGCAATATCAATACATTGCAGGAGAAATGCATGATTCATACAAAAGACCACAAAACCGGCTACCTTTTCGATCCATGGGACCATCTGGGACCCAAAAGACGGAAGCTCATGGAACAGTCATGGGCAGGATTATTCAGAGAACATATACTTCAGGAACTGCCCGTTAATAAGATAGCCCCATATTTTACCGAGGGATTCGGAAGACCCACCAAAGAACTCTACATGGCGCTCGGTGTTATTATCCTCCAGCAGTCTCTTGATCTTACCGACGATGAAACCCTCTGTCAATTAGCTTTCAGTGAGCAATGGCACTACGCGCTGGATATCACAAGTGTGTCTGATGACGCTACATATATGAGCCCCAAGACCTTGTGGAACATGCGAAAGATCGTGACAGACAACGAACTGGACTCAATAATCTTCAACCAGACAACAGACACACTGGCGCGTGTGTTCAATGTAAATATATCAAAGCAGAGACTTGATTCGGTACATATAAGATCCAACATGCGCAGCCTCGGCCGCATCCGTATCTTTGCCGTTACGATTCGTAAATTTCTTGTCAATCTGAAACGACACCACAAAGAGTTTTTTGAGACAACCAATGAGAGATTTATCGACAGGTATCTCACAAAGGATGCCTCAGGCTGTTTTTCCATGGTAAAGCCTTCCGAATCAGCAAAGACCCTGGAGACGGTAAGCTCTGATCTTTTTGAACTTGTCCAGGTTTTCAAGAATAACACCGATATCGTATCTATGAACAGTTACAAGCTGATGGAAAGGGTTCTCAAAGAACAGTGTATAATAACCCAGACCGATAACGGCAAAGCGGTAACTCTGAAAAAGCCGAAAGACGTCCCCTCCGATTCCCTCCAGAATCCCTCTGATCCCTATGCCACATATGATGGTCATAAAGGTCAGGGGTATCAGATACAGTTAATGGAGACATATGCCGAGAAAGAGGAAACAGATGATGAACCGGAGAGCGATTCAGGCTTTGTTCCGGCACTCAATCTGATAACCCATGTTGAAGTTCAGACTGCCTGTGAAAACGATGCCAATGCCCTGATTCCGGCCATTGAATCTGCAGAAGAGCGTAATCTGTTGCCTGACAAATTGCTTGCTGATTCCCTCTATGGCAGTGACGACAACTACGAGACCGCAAAGGAACTTGGAACAGAGGTTATTGCCCCCACAATGGGCTCACAGAAGGAGGATGTCACACCTCTTTCCGATTTTACCTTTTCAAAAAAAGGCAAGGTGATTTCCTGTCCGAAGGGTCATGCCCCTGTAAGCACAAAACACAAGAAAAACAGACATACAGCGGCATTTAAAATCGACCATTGCAGTAATTGCCCAAAGAGAGACACGTGTCCGGTCAAGGCAGGGAAGAACTATTATTATCTTCGCTACGAAGACAAGACCTGGCGAATAGTCATGCGCAGGGCGCACGAGAAGACCGATGAATTTAAAGACAAATACCGGTGGAGGGCAGCGTAGAGGCAACCATGTCTGAGTATGACAGAAAAACAGGCGTTAAAAACCTTCGTGTCCGGGGTATGAAGGCTGTGCGGCTCTGTGCCACATTGAAGGCAGTCGGCATCAATCTCTTCAGGGCAACTGCGGTCAGGAATGCGAAAATCTCTCCAAAACCCATCCGGAAATGGGTATGCTGGTGTGTTTCTCGTCTATGTTTCTATGTGAAAGAACAATATTGTGCTCTTTTGAGCAATTTGGATAAGATATTTTCCGAATCTACATTTTCAATCGGTTTTTCGTGTAAATCTGCCGGCTGACTTTTTACCGGTGCAGAAAAGCTTAAATACCCCGTCCTGTGGACGGGGTATTTAAGCTTTTCTGACGCAGACAGGGGAAACCGTGCTATATATTTCACATGACTCTTAAAAGAGTGGCACTTGCTGATTTGCCTCCGGACGAATTGGATATGATTATTATTGAAAATGTCGGTAATTTTGTCTGCCCTGTAGAATTTGAAATTGGTTCCACTAAAAACTTGGTGATCCTGAGTGTCACCAAGGGTGATGATAAGCCTCTCAAGTATCCTTTGATCTTTTCGGTTTGCGATGTCTTGGTTGTCAGCAAGGCCATTTATCTGGGGATGTCGGACTTCTGCTCTAAGGGGAGGGGCTCTTAAACTTAATCCCAATATTGAAACATTCGAGCTATCAGCCAAGACGGGAAAAGGTATTCCAGAATGTATCAAGTGGTTGAGAAACGAGAAGGCCGTTAAAAGCGCTTGAAGGAAAAATATCGCTATTGATGCAGCCTTCGCTATAAACAGCGACGGTTGTGGGGTAGCTGTCAGCATTTGCACGAAGGGGGAGATTTTACGGATGTAGCCTCAAAGCCACTCAGCTTCTCTGGAGTGAAGGGGAAGATTTAACTTTGATTCCGATTTTTTTCATTCGGTGCAGCAGAGTAGTGCGCTCCAGACCCAAAAGTTCCGCCGCGCCGTTCTTGCCCCCGACCTTCCCGTCACTTCGCTTCAGCGCCTCCAGGATGGTCATTTCTTCAATCTCCTTGAGGTTCATGGTTCCATCGAGGGGAGAGGGGAAATCTCTATTGTTGTCCAGTTCGGGAAATCTGATCTTCGTTTCTCCGGTAATGACGGCTCGTTCGATCATGTTCGACAGCTCCCTGATATTTCCGGGCCAGGCGTAAGCCTTTAATTTTTCCATATCTGCTGTAGTGATTCCGGAATATGATTTATTACACTGGGAACTAAAAAGTTTGAGAAAATGAATGGCCAAGAGGGGGATGTCTGTGTTGCGCTCCCGTAGAGGCGGGACATTGAGAGGATAAACGTTGAGACGGTAGAAGAGGTCTTCCCGGAAGCGTCCTGCCGCCACTTCTTTTTTAAGATCTTTGTTTGTGGCCGTAATCAGACGAAAATCCGTATAAAGCGTTTTAGTTCCTCCGACACGCTGGAATTCCTTTTCCTGAAGCACGCGCAGCAGGCGACTTTGTGTCTGTGCGGGAAGTTCCGATACCTCGTCGAGAAAGATCGTTCCCTGATGGGCCAGTTCAAATCTGCCCTCTTTCATCTTCACTGCGCCCGTAAACGCACCCTTTTCGTGGCCGAAGAGTTCACTGTCAATGAGACTTTCGGGCAGAGCAGCACAATTCACGCGGATAAAGGTATGATCCTTTCTAGAGCTCTCGCGGTGAATGGCCCGGGCAACCAGCTCCTTGCCGACTCCTGTTTCTCCGTAAATAAGAACGGAGGATTGAGTGGGAGCAACTTTGCGGATAAGAAACTGGACATCCATAATAGCCCTGCTCGTTCCGATGATATCACCGAAAGGCCGAAATTCTTCTTTTTCATCGAGGTAATAGAGGTTTTCCTGAAGCAGATTATTGTTGAGCTTGGCGATTTCGTCATGGGCCTGAGCTCGGTCAATGGCCAACGCAATCTGTGATGACAGTGCCGATAAGATTTCTATTTTCTCCAGACTTGTGTCTAATGGGAAAAAGCGGCTGTCCTGGTAAAGGACACCGATATTTTTCTCATCAAGCATGAGAGGGGTAATAATGGCTTTGCGACAGACGGAAGCCTCAATATTATCCGTGATATACTCGGCTATCTGGCTGTTGCCGGATTGGGCGATTCTCTGAATATCGATTAAGTTCACACTGAATTCCTTGTCCAGGATTTCCTCCTTCAAGAGATTTCTTGATGCCACCATTTCGAGCTCGGAAACCCTCCCGTTCTTAGTGAAGATAGCTATGCGTTCTGCCTTGGTCATCCGCGACATAGAGGTGATAATACCGGTGAGAAGTTGTTCAATATTATATGACCTGCTCAGGGCTTTGCCCATTTCGATCACTAGATCTGATAAGCGTTCTTCGTTCAATGAGTTATCATCAAGAAGAAAATGCCGCAAGTCGGAAGGAAAAGCCTCCGGCGCAATGGGGGAAAGAAATTCCCAAGCCGCTTTTGCATAGGCTTCCGCCGTTGCCAGGTTGTGAATCCAATTGAAAAGCCGGGCAAGTTCGATCTGGAGCTTGGCAAGTTCAAAGGCCGAGCCTTTTTGTCTGATCTTGTTTTCAAGAGCCATCAGCTGTTTGATCTTTTCCGTCGGAGAAGCATTATTCCCGGCCGATATAATCCTTACGCGTTGAAACATCTGATGGATGATAGGATACAACTTGTCTTCGCCAAGGTTGTCCAGAAAATCAAGATTTGTTTTATCTTTGAAGTCCGAAATGTTTTCAGAGTACACAGCGTAGATGGTATCGAACAGTGTGTAGTAGTGCGGCAAATAGTACCAAGTCGCACGAGGCATATTCCGGAAGAATATATAAGGTCTTGATGTTGGATTTAAAGTCCCTTCCAAATATTCAATACACACCAGACCGACATTAGCCCAGACCTCAAATGCGGGGATATCTTTACCGGATGCAATATCTAGCGCTTTTTCAAAACACTGCCTGCTGATGTTCACCTGCCTGATTTCGAAGTCAATTAACCCTTCCAGCAGGAAGGAAAAGGCCAGCATGGGTTTGTTTTTATCTCTTTTACATTGATTGCGAATAGCGTCGCAAATGCCTATACCCCTCTGCGGTGCTCCAATTTCAGTATAGATAAGCGCTATGGTAAAAGCGGTGAAAAGAGAAAAGTCATCATCGAAAGATTCGATATTGCCAAGAGAATCTTCATACGCTTCAATAGCCTTCAAAAGACGGCCTTCACTTACGCAAACCAATGCTCTGAGTTTTAAAAAGCGCTTATCCAATGACTCGTCATTCAGCCGTTTAATAAGATCGTATCCCTGACCGAAATGCTGCAGGGCATTTGTGGTCTCAAAGGATAATAAGTAGGTCTGGCTGATGAAAAGTTCTAGAGATGCCTGCAATCTTATATCGTCGAAATAAATGGCTATTCCCCGAGCGTCTAGAAGCCATTTAATTACTTTTTTACGGCGGGGATATAAAAGAGAAGCGGAAATTGCTGCCCGCCGTTCAGCTGCCAGAATGAACATACGGCACAGGGGGTTTGTCGGTTCTATTTCCCCTCGTGAGAGAAGATCGCTTATAAAATCCAGTATACCCTCGTAATGCTTGACAGCAGACGAGATTTTAAGGTCTTTTTCTTCACGGCGGGCAGTATTCAGTATGTCCTCAATATCCCCCGCGCTGATACTGGGCGGAATATTTTTTAAGCTCTGCATCTCTTTCTCCTTTTTCTTTCTTATCTTAAATCATTAATGTCAATATGTCAACTTTGGTGAATATTTTCACTGCTAGTAGACGGGATGTTTGTTGGTTAGAATGTTTAATGTCCTGTAATTCCTGCGGGATATTAATGGCACAATAGTTGCATTTATGCATCTCACTAGCTTCAAAGCCGAAAGCCATGATTCACGGAAATTCTTTTTACCCACCTCACCCCCACGGCTTGCTGCGGAAAGCTTAACTAAAGAGGAACAAATGGAATTCAAAAGATTGTTTACACCTGTCAAAATAAAGAACATGGAACTTCGTAACCGTATCGCCATGCTTCCCATAACCACGGGGTTTATCGAGTCGGATGAGACTGTCGGTGATCGCTTTATCGATTTTTTTGCCGCCAGAGCCAAGGGTGGTGTCGGACTCATTGATATCCCTTTTACTCCGATACAAGACGGCGCTCACGTCGAACCCGGTCTTTTTGATGACCGTTTTATTCCAGGTATTCGCCGTCTGACATCCCGCCTTCACGCTTATGGAGCCAAGGTATCGGCTCAATTGATTATCACCTATATGGTGGTTCTCAAGGACGATATCCAGGAAGTGGTAGGCCCCTCACCTGTTTTTAATAAAATGATGCATTGCATTCCCAGAGAGCTAAGTGTTGATGAGATTCATTACATTGTTTCCTGTTACGGAAAAGCCGCCCGCCGGGCCCGTCAAGGGGGAGTTGACGCTGTAGAGGTTCTTGTCGGGGCAGGGTATCTCTTAAACCGTTTTTTGTCGCCGATCAGCAACGAGCGGAAAGACGACTACGGCGGGATCCTGGAAAACCGGATGAGGATTATCCTGGAAATTATACATTGTATCAAGACGGAGGCCGGGGATGACTTTCCTATCATATGTCGCCTGAATGTAGAAGAGCAGATGCCGGGAGGGCATACTATCGAAGACTCCAAAGAGGTCGTGCGTATCCTTGAGGAGAGTGGCGTGGCCATGATCAATACCTATACCGGCTGGCATGAATCTCCCATTCCTACGGTGGCGTCGTCCGTGCCAAAGGGTGCCTTTTCCCATCTGTCTCAGAAAATCAAAGAATATATCGATCTGCCGGTCATTGCCGCCAACAGGATCAACGATCCTTTTACGGCGGAAAAGATACTCGCCGAAGGGAAGGCTGACCTTATAGGTATGGGCCGGGCGCTTTTGGCGGATCCCGAACTTCCCAATAAAGCCAAAGAGGGGAGAACTGACGAAATACTCCCCTGCCAAGCCTGTTCCGAGTGTCTGGCGCAGGTCATGGCATTAGCTTACAGATCGGACGAAGCTGGACCTCGGCGTTCCCTTTGCAGTCTGAATCCCGCGGCGGGGAAAGAAGCAGAATCCGTATTAGATCCGGTGATCTTCCCCAAAAGGGTTTTTGTCGTTGGCAGTGGTCCCGGTGGCATGACTGCAGCCAGAACAGCCGCGATGAGAGGGCATAAGGTTACCGTTTTTGAAAAGGGAAGTGAACCGGGTGGTCGTCTCTTATCGGCAGCATTGCCTCCCTTTAAAAATGAAATTCGAACCCTGATCAAGAGTCTTTATACCCAGGGGGTAAAGGCGGGGGTGAAATTTAGGTTTAATACCGAGGTACAACCAGAATGGGTAGAGGAAGAAGCCCCGGACGTCTTGGTCCTGGCAACGGGCGCCGAAACTCTCATTCTCCCGATTCCTGGCATTGACGGACCCAATGTGGTCCTGGCAGAAGATGCCCTGGCCGGTCGGGAAACAGTGCAGGGTACCGTTATTGTTATCGGGGGTGGAATGGTTGGCTGTGAAACGGCAGAATTCCTTATTGAGGGAGGGGTGACTGATGTGACGGTTGTGGAAATGTTGGGTCGCATGGCGGATAATGTAGCATCCACCTATCGCCCCTTTTTCCTGGCACGACTGAGAAAGGGTGGGGTGAAGTTTGAAACGGACACGGTTGTAAACGAGATTACGGATAAGGGCGTGAAGGTTCGTAAGAAAGATAAGGACGGGTTTATACCCGGCAATACGGTGGTTCTTGCCTCGGGGTTTAAAGCGGATCCGCGGAGAATAGACATGTTCAAGACCGAAACCCGGGAGATTTTTTCTGTTGGCGACTGCGTGAGGGCGCGCATGATCAAAGATGCCGTTGAAGAAGGATTCGCCGTCGGAAAATCAATATGAATGTTCTCGGAATCATAATGAGGCTCACCATATGACCTGAGAGGCGGTTGTTAACCCCTCTCCCTGGTTTTTTTTATGTTTACTGTGTTACTCGGTAGATACTTGTCTATTTTACGACGGTTTCTCTGGCTTTGGCCATCTGGAGCATCTGCTCCTGAATACTCAACGGAAGCAGCGGTTGTTCTTTCTTGGGAACCATATGGAGGGCCTCAGCGGGGCATGCGACAACGCACAAACCGCAACCGATACACCTGTCCAGATTGATGGTTGGCTTTCATGGTGATGGCATGTATCTGGAACCTGTCCAGTCACGCCTCACAACCGATACAGGATATGCTGTCAACGGCCACATGGTAATTTGATGTGACATGTTCCACTGGTTTATCCGAAAGATTCAATGTGCGTAGAACGCTGCAACAATCACCGCAGCAATTACACATTCCTCCCGGGTTTTGAGAAGTTCCCGGTTGGGTTACCAGACCCGCTTTTTGAGCCTCGGTCAACAGACGGATGGCTTCTTTAGCTTCAATCTGACGTCCCAGTCCCTGGTCAATGTAATATTTCCCCGTGGAGCCGAACATGAAGCATACCTCTGTGGGTTTGTTGCAGCCCTCTCCAATAATGGTTTTTTCTTTACGGCAGATAAAGTCGGCAACAGAGATGACCTTTTGCGAATTCAGTATATGCTCAGCATCCTCAAAAGTGGCAACAGTATGCTTTGCGTCCAGAGATTCCTGAACTGGGATTGTTCGCACAAATGACGGAATGGATAAGAGCATGGCTTTGGAAAAAGCTTCATCGAAGTATCTCCCGGTCATCTGAGCCAACTCCTTGTCCATTCTGGTCAGCTGAAATTCATAAATACCGTGAACATAAGCGACTGTGCCGTATTTTGTTACTTCTCCCTTCCTGATACTGAACAAAAGACCTCGGTCCCTCATGTCTCGCAAATGGGTGGCCAGTTCCACGGTATCAGAGCCCAGGCCGCTGGCGATATCCCCTGGTGCTTTTAGTTCTGCCCTCAGAGATAAAAAAGTCGGGCATCCTTCTCGGTGAACAACTTTTGTAAAATCTTCAATTCGATCCCTGATTCCGTGGGCGGAAACCCCAATGACATAGTATCCAAATATTGCTGAAGCGCTCTATAGATATTTCGGGACATGACATTCGGTAGTGTAAAAGAAAGTTCGCAATTTGATATATTGCAATAGGCCATCGGTATCTCCTAAAAGGGTGTTAGTGATAACACGTGAGAAAGGAGAAAGAGCGATGGCCCGGAAGTATGATACCGCGACGTACAAGAAATTACTACTGCATTTTATGGGAGAAGCAGATCCGTTGTATTCGATGCTCCAATGGTTGACGGAACGGATGATGGAAGTAGAGTCGGAGATGAAAGTGGGAGCAGTCAAGGGAAAGCATACATCAGATCGGACAACTCATTTTTCGGGGACTCGAGTAAGGCGATTCGACACCCGATTGGGCACCTTGTATCTTTTAGTTCCTAAGCTCCGCCAGGGCGGGTACATCCCCTTCTTTGTGACCGAGAAGAAGCGATCGGAACAGGCCCTGATCCAGGTAGTGCAGGAGGCCTTCATCAACGGGGTATCCACACGGAAGATGGAGCATTTGGCCCACTCCCTGGGCATTGAGGGCATTTCAGCAGGTCAGGTATCGACGATGACGAAGGAACTTGATGAACAGGTTGCACGGTTTAGAGCCCGTCCCTTGGAACCGGAATATCCTGTCATATGGGTCGATGCATTATATGAGAAGATCCGGTTTGATGGCCGTGTCATCAGCATGGCCGTTCTGGTCGTTGCCGGGATCACCGCAGATGGACATCGTGAGATACTAGCCTGTGAGCCTATGATGAACGAATCGGAAGAGACCTATCGGATCCTCTTCAATAATCTTAAGGAGCGAGGCATGGAGAAGGTATGGCTCTGTGTTTCCGATGCTCACAAAGGGCTCAGGAAGGCCGTTCGGAAGGCCTTCCTCGGGTGTGGCTGGCAGAGGTGTAAAGTCCATTTTATGCGCAATATCCTGGCCCATGTGCCACACAAAGAGAAAGGTCCTTTTGCTGATAAACTGAAGGTCATCTGGTTGCAGCCGACGAAGAAGGCGGCCCTTCAGGCAGCTCAGATGCTGATTGACGAGTACAAAAATCGTTTTCCAAAGGCCATTGCTACTTTGGAAGAGGGTCTGGAGGATGCCCTGCAGTACCTGTCTTATCCCTCCTTTGATCCCCGGAAGATCAGCTCCAGTAATATACTTGAACGTCTGAACCGGGAGATTCGAAGACGGTCACGGGTAGTTGGAATCTTCCCCAGTATGGATTCCTATCTGAGGCTTATTACCTCGTATCTCATCGAGTATGGCGAGGACTGGTCCACGGGGAAATGTTACATTAAACAGCCACTCATTGAGGAACAAAGAATGGCATTACAACAGGCAGCATAAACCGGAGATGTCGATGGTCTCATTACTCGAAATTGCGAACATTACTTGACGTGACCAACTAAGCCAAATATAAAAATATTAAGCATATATCGATTGAACTCACCTGCCGCCAACAACGCGGAGCGCTGAACTTTAAATAACCACCTGCTTTGATGCGGGGCAGAACCTTTCAAAAATCGCCGAGCTGTTGGCGGTCAGGTTAAGTGATTGGTTAAAAGCTTTTATAATCGATTTGTTATATATAAAAAGTTGTCATTTGGCCAATTCGCTGATATTGGCATTTCAGCCAAATACCTATGACCTTAAGCATTTGGTATCGATAATACTTTTCAATAAATTGCTATTTAGCGGATTTGGCAGCACTGCCTTTTTGGGGAAATAGCCATAAATAATGTCTATGCGTTTTCCTAATGCATTACTTTTTTTTTACTTTTAACATTCCTGTTCAGCGGCGGCGCATTACGCCGTCCGCTGGGACCGGTTGTTAGCTTACAATTTTCTATTTCAGCACATTGCTCAGCGGGATACCCAGGGCCTTGGCCACCCCTTCGCCATAGGCTTGGTCGGCCTTCAAGCAGTTGCCGATGTGACGAATTTTGATCATCTCCGGCGCATCATCCATGGCCCGAGCGGTGTTGCCGAACAGAACTTCCTGTTGCTCTTTGCTCATCAGGCGAAAGAGCTTGCCCGGCTGGGTATAGTAATCGCTGTCATCCTCGCGGGCGTTCCAGTGGGCCGCTGCCCCGCTCAGTGCCAGAGGCGGCTCGGAGAAATCGGGTTGTTCCTGCCACTCACCATAACTGTTGGGCTCATAACCGAGGGTCGAGCCATAGTTACCGTCCACCCGCATCGTGCCGTCGCGGTGATAACTGTGGAATGGGCAGCGGGCCCTATTGACCGGGATGAGGTGATGGTTGACACCTAACCGGTAACGCTGGGTGTCGCCGTAGGAAAAGAGCCTGCCTTGGAGCATCTTGTCGGGAGAAAAGCTGATGCCCGGCACCACATTGGCCGGATTAAAGGCCGCCTGTTCCACCTCGGCAAAGTAGTTTTCCGGGTTCTTGTTAAGTTCCATGACTCCCACCTCGATAAGGGGGTAATCTTTTTTGTACCAAACCTTGGTCAGGTCAAAAGGATTGTAGGGGAGCTTGGTAGCCTGCTCTTCGGTCATGATCTGGACGTACAGGGTCCAACGCGGAAAATCGCTTTCCTCAATGGAGTAGTAGAGGTCGCGTTGATTACTCTCACGGCATTTGCCGATTACGACCTCAGCTTCCGCATCGGTGATGTTTTTGATGCCCTGTTGGGTGCGGAAGTGAAACTTGCACCAGTAGCGCTCGTTTTTGGCGTTGATGAAGCTGAAGGTGTGGCTGCCAAACCCGTGCATGTTGCGGAAGCTTGCCGGGATACCGCGGTCACTCATGACCACAGTCACCTGATGCAGGGCCTCGGGCAGGGATGTCCAGAAGTCCCAGTTGTTTTTGGCGCTGCGCAGGTTGGTGCGCGGGTCGCGATGGACAACATGATTGAGGTCCGGAAATTTGAGCGGGTCACGGAGAAAGAAGACGGGCGTATTATTGCCCACCAGATCCCAGTTGCCCTCCTCGGTGTAGAATTTAAGCGCAAAACCGCGGATGTCGCGCTCGGCGTCGGCAGCACCGCGTTCACCGGCCACGGTGGAAAATCGCGCGAACATCTCGGTTTTCTTGCCGATCTCGGAAAAAACATTGGCGCGGGTGTATTTGGTGATGTCGTGGGTAACGGTGAAGGTGCCGTAAGCCCCGGAGCCCTTGGCGTGCATCCGCCGTTCCGGAATAACCTCACGGTCGAAATGGGCCATTTTTTCCAGATACCAGACATCCTGCAGGAGTTGCGGGCCGCGTGGGCCAGCAGTCATGACGTTCTGGTTGTCCGGTACCGGGGCTCCGGCGTTTGTTGTGAGTTTTTTGTCGTCTTTCATCATTGTCCTCCTTTTGGTTATTGTTTTTGTTCAGCTAACGGTGGAACTAAGCCGCCGCGCAAGCGGTCGGCTTTAGTGATTTGTTATGTGTCTCTATTACTGTCTTCCTGCAATATTGCAGGCTTGATATCTAACAAGTGAGTTCCATTCAGACAATCCAAACCTTTAACTGCTATCACTCCATTGTGGATTGTATCAATAGGCAGAACAGCAGCCCCAATGGGATTAGGCCTATGGGGAGACCTTAATGCAAAAGTGCCTATAAACTCTCCACCAGTGTTGGAACCTCTGTTAGACCCCTGTTGCATTATATTCCTGTTAGTATTTTCAAACCAGTATAATATCAGTATTTTTTGGCCTGGCATAAGCCCTGACAAGCCATCCGTAAATTCCTCACGGATTACCAGCTGGCAAAGAGGGCCGTTTGGATCTACATTATTTGGGCAATCCACTATTGCTTCATAAGGGGTATTGATATGTCCAATAAATTTAAGTGTTGCTTCCATCAGACTTTTCTTTCAGACACATAACTTATTGCTCACCAGTGAGGGCCGCTTTTTGGCCCGAACCTGGTGCAGCAAAAGGTTAGCGTCTTTTAAATAATTTTTTTCTTCATCAATATTTCCTATCACCTCTTGGTC
>CAYLXS010000020.1:0-16465 GCA_964387765.1 uncultured Syntrophaceae bacterium | reverse complement strand
TTTGACTTAATCGAATCTCAAGAAAACAAAAGCCCTGTTTCTCATTTTGAAAAACAGGGCTTCAGATATATAGACCATAATCCTTCTCCTAGTTACAGCCGTTCAAAATCCAATAGAACTTGCTAATTGACTAACCCCATCAGGGGTTATATGTCAAGAAATATCGAAACCTTTGAAAATATGATTCTTCGATACTCAAAACATTTTTTCGATAATTCTTTCAAGGGAAGGGAGATGATTCTCATTTAAAACGAGTGTTCTTCATCCGGGAATTTGCTCTCCTTGACCTCCTCGATGTACTGCTCTATGGCAGCACGCATGTCTATATTCAGATTGGCGTATTTCTTCACAAACTTTGGTGTGAACTTCTCAAACATTCCGAGCATGTCATTCACGACGAGAACCTGACCGTCGCACCCGACGCCGGCTCCGATACCTATTGTGGGTATTGTCAGTGATCTGCTGATTTCTTCAGCGAGCGGGGTCGGAACACACTCCAGAACGATGGAAAATGCACCCGCTTCTTCCAGAATTCTGGCATCTTCCACCATTTTTTTCGCGGCCTTATCATCCTTGCCCTGAACCTTGTATCCACCCAGTTGGTGCACTGATTGCGGTGTAAGACCGAGGTGTCCCATAAGCGGAATACCTGAAGAGGTTATCTTCCTCACAGCCTCGGCCACCTCTCTGCCTCCTTCCAGTTTCACGCCGTGGGCGCCGGCCTCTTTCATGAACCGGCCTGCGTTGCGAAGCGCTTCTTCAACTGATATCTGGTATGACATGAAAGGCATATCTCCAATGACCATTGCGCGCGTTGTTGCGCGTGACACAGCTTTTGTGTGGTGGATCATATCCTCCATGGTGACAGGCAATGTGCTGTCATAGCCGAGAACTACCATGCCAAGGGAATCTCCTATCAGGATTATATCTATCCCGGCCTCATCCATCACTGCGGCGGTGGAATAGTCGTAAGCGGTCAGCATTGAGATCTTTTCCCCCTCCTTTTTCATCTTTTGTATTACGGAGGTTGTAATCTTGTTTATCTTGCCCTGTTTACTCATCTGAAGCTCCTTTCAACAATGCTTTTATTTCATCGGCCCTGTCTTCGGACAGGGTGTTGTTCTTAAGACCTATGTCCACGGCAAATAGCCCCATTTCACAGTATACATCCAGAAGTTCGGGCATTTTGCTTTCAAGGACTTTCAGGTGTTTGCGAATTGTTCCGCTGTCACCGCGCGCTATGGGACCGGTCAACGATTGCTCAATTCCCCGGTCTTCCATGTTCTTCACGGTTCCCCTGACAAGGGGCCAGAATGATTTGGTTGCCTCGTCGGCATCCAGTCCCAGGTGCCGGTAGATGTTTTCCACCATGCTCATAAGGGTAACAAGGTAATTTGATGCCATACAGGCCGCCGCATGGTACAGGGGTTTATCGTTTTCCGATACAAAGAATGGCGTGCCTCCCAGGTCTTTTACTATGCGTATTGCCCAGTCCTTCATCTCTCCTTCGGCGGTTATGCTGAAAGTGCTTCCAGGGATGTTTTCTATAACTCCCTTCACATCTACAAAGGATTGGAGTGGGTGAATACTTGCCACTTGCGCCCCGGATCTGCGGGCAGATTCCAGAAGGTCAAGCCCTCCGGCTCCACTCATGTGGACGACCCTTTTGCCGGGACCGACTCCGTTCCCGTCTGATATTTCATTGCATACAGGTTCGATGAAATCATCCGTTGTGGTGATGAATATGGAGTCTGCCAGCAACGAGGCCTGAATAGAATCCCCGCAGGCCTTTCCACCCGTGTAGCCAACACCTTTTTCCAGCGCGTCTGCGGATTGATCAGCGACCGCGCTTATCGTGTAACCGGACAGTCGCAGGAGATAGCCTACTGCGGTGCCCACCTTGCCGAGTCCTATTATTGCGATTGTGCTTTTCTTCATTTAACAAAAAAGGCCTTTCAGACTGATGTCGGAAAGGCCCCTCCAGATATATCAATACATTTTTTGTTTACGGCCATTCCGTCTCAGTCCAGTGTTTCCAGATCCAAGCGGATTTTGGCAACACGTATCACACAGAGAAAGCGCTTGTCAACGGATTATTTACCGGATTTCTTCCTCTTTATCCCTTGTAATTTCAAGGAGAGTTATTATACTAAAGCTTGCTCGGGATCTTTATTCACACCGTCGGTTTTTATACATCAGGGGAAAAATGAAAAAAATTGAACTGATGGTCTTTGACTTTGACGGAACGCTTGTCTACTCCGGTGATGACCTTGCGAATTCCGTTAATCATACGTTGAAAAAGCTTGGCATTCCTGTCCTTGACAAAAAGACTATCATAGGATTTGTAGGCGATGGAGTGGCAAGACTTATCGGACGGTCCCTTGGCGACAAACACCATGAGATCTTTGACGAGGCCATGGAGATATTCAAGGCCCACTATGCCGAACATCTTCTTGATACAACGGTTCTTTATCCAGGCGTGCCGGACATGCTGGAGCATTTTAAGAACAGGAAAAAGCTGATTGTTACAAATAAACTTTACAGCTATACTCTGAAAATTGCAGAGGAGTTGGGGATAGACGGGTATTTTGAAGATATTATAGGCGCGGACAGCGTTTCCTGCCGGAAACCTGATCCCGGTCTCCTGATTCCCCTCCTGAAAGAATATGGTGCGGAGAAGAGGCATACAGTGGTTATCGGCGACGGGGTTAACGATATACTGCTCGCGAAAAATACCGGAACATTAAGCTGCGCGCTGCTGAATGGACTGGGGGATAGAGACAGGCTTCTTTCTCTTGACCCGGATTATCACTGCGAGGATATATCGGAGTTGAAAGAACTGTTTGAATAGTGTTTTTGGAAATATAAGGTTTAGGCCCATGCTTAAGGTGAGGAAGGCAATTGAGAAATATTCTATGCTGAATCCGGGTGACAGGGTGGGCGTTGCCGTGTCCGGAGGAGCAGATTCCGTTGCCCTCCTGCATGTGCTATCAATGCTTGCGGATGAGTATGATCTGGAGCTGTTTGTACTTCACCTGAACCATGGTATCAGAGGCGAAGAGTCTGACAGAGATCAGGCCTTTGTCGTTGAAATGGCCGGATCGATGGACATTCCTGCTGATTATGAGAGAGTTTCCATCCCGGAGTTAAGAGAGAAGCAAGGCGGATCTCTTGAGGATATCTGCAGGGAAGAAAGATACGCATTTTTTGAAAGGATGTCGCGAAAACACGGGTTGAATAAAATCGCCTTGGGCCATAACCTGAATGATCAGACGGAAACGGTTATTATGAGGTTTCTCAGGGGAAGCGGACTTGAAGGTCTGAAGGGCTTTCTGCCTGTGCGGGACGAAATCTATATAAGGCCCCTCATAGATTCAACTAGGGAAGAAATAATTTCTTTTCTTGGGGAACGGGGCATAAGCTTTGTAACAGACAGTTCCAACAAAGATAACATATATCTGAGAAACAGGATAAGGAACATACTGGTGCCGGAGTTGAAGGCATCTTACAATGTAAAGCTGGAAGAAAATATCAGCCGCACAGCCGATATACTCAGGCTTGAAGACAACTTTATCCGGGAGTCTGTTGAAGAAATTATTTCAGACTGGAAGATTGACGGGGACAACGCGAGGATAAATATCCGTAAACTGAGGAAGCTGCACCCGGCTTTACAGTGGAGGCTTGTGAAGACTGTTCTTGAAGATCGTTCTCCGGCGGGGAACGGGATTGGTTATCTCCATGTAAAATCGGTTATGGATTTGATTGAGGGCTTGAGGCCGAGCGCCTCCGTGGATCTTCCCTTCAATCTCAGAGCAGAGCGGGAATACGGGGATCTGATACTTTCACAGGGAGAAGACAGGTTGCCGGATACCTCGAAGAAGTATTCTCCGAACGGAAGGGAAGAACCCAGCTTTTCATATACAGTTGAAATCCCTGGAAACGTGGATATCGTGGAGACAGGCGTAAGAATGAATTTTGATATGGTTAATGTGCGTGAGGTGGATGCCTGTTCAGACAATCCTGTCTTCATGGATTACAAATCCATTTGTTTCCCGCTTGTTGTGAGGAACATAAGTCCCGGCGACAGGATGCAGCCTCTGGGGATGAGTGGAACAAAGAAGATATCGGAACTTTTGATAGATGAAAAGGTGCCGAAGGCCAGGAGGAAATCGATTTCCCTCCTGGTTGACCGGAAATCGGTATTGTGGTTACCTGGTCTGAGGTTGAGTGACAGGGTCAGGATTACCGATGTGACGGAAAAGGTGGTAAAAGCGAAGATTATTTGATAGAAAAAATCCAAATTTTTTGACAGGGAGTTAAAAGTGAATCAATTACAGAAAAATATTGCCCTCTGGATCGTGATAAGTCTCATATTTGTTTTTCTCTTTCAGATGTTCAACCAGCCTCAGACTAAGAAGGAAGAGATTGTATACAGTGATTTTATCGCTTATCTTAATAAGGGACAGGTTACAGATGTCACCATCCAGGGCGAGAATATAGAAGGCAGACTCTCCGATGGCAAAACATTTAAGTTATATGCGCCTCAGGACCCCACTCTGGTTTCTGTACTGCAGAAAAAAGGGGTGAGAATTGCAGTCAAACCCGACGAGGGGTCTTCCTGGTATATGACCATTATTATATCATGGCTCCCGATATTGTTGCTTGTTGGTGTCTGGATCTTTTTCATGAAGCAGATGCAGGCAGGTGGCGGTAAGGCAATGTCTTTCGGAAAAAGCAGGGCCAAACTTATGACCGACAAGTCTAAGAAAACCACCTTTGCCGATGTGGCGGGCATTGACGAAGCCAAGGAAGAGCTGGAAGAGGTCGTCGAATTTTTGAAAGACCCCAGAAAATTCACGAGACTGGGGGGAAGAATACCCAAGGGAGTCCTACTCGTCGGACAGCCCGGTACGGGTAAGACACTGCTTGCGAGGGCAATTGCCGGAGAGGCGGAAGTCCCCTTTCTGAGTATCAGTGGTTCCGATTTTGTGGAGATGTTCGTGGGTGTCGGTGCCTCCCGCGTAAGAGACCTGTTTAATCAGGGAAAGAAGAACGCGCCTTGCATCATCTTTATTGACGAACTTGACGCAGTGGGAAGGCAAAGAGGCGCTGGACTCGGGGGCGGGCATGACGAGAGGGAACAGACCCTGAATCAGATGCTCGTGGAGATGGATGGATTCGAATCCAATGAGGGTGTTATTATCATGTCGGCTACCAACCGTCCGGATGTGCTTGATCCCGCTCTTTTGAGACCCGGGCGATTTGACAGACAGGTGGTGGTACCGCTCCCGGATGTCAAGGGAAGGGAAAAGATATTCGAGGTGCATGTCAAAAAGGTTCCTCTTGAAACCGATGTGGACCTTTCCGTTGTCGCCAGGGGAACGCCGGGTTTTTCCGGCGCGGATATAGAGAATCTGATTAATGAAGCGGCTCTGTATGCGGCACGGTCGAATAAAGACAAGGTTTCCCTGTCCGACCTGGAATATGCAAAGGACAAGGTACTCATGGGTGTGGAAAGAAGGAGCATGGTCATAAGCGATGAGGAAAAGAAGAATACCGCTTATCATGAGGCCGGTCATGCTCTGGTGGCCAAGTTAATCCCGGGGTCTGACCCGATACACAAGGTTACCATTATCCCGCGAGGCAGAGCGCTTGGCCTGACACAGCAGCTCCCGGTGGACGAGAAACATACTTATCCCAGCTCATATCTAATTGATAATATTACTATCCTTCTCGGAGGCAGGGCGGCTGAAGAGCTAATACTGAAGGATTTTACCACAGGAGCGGGTAACGATATAGAACGTGCCACGGAGATTGCCAGAAAGATGGTCTGTAACTGGGGTATGAGCGAAGAGATGGGACCGCTGACGTTTGGGAAGGCAGAGGAGCAGATATTCCTCGGCAGGGAGATTGCCACACATAAGAATTACAGTGAAGACACAGCGAAAAAGATAGACAGAGAGATGTCGAGAATCGTTACGGAAAACTACACGAGAGCCAAAAAACTCCTTTCGGATAACCTTGACACGCTTCACAAACTCGCGAAGGAACTTCTTGAAAAAGAGGTGCTGAACGCCGAAGAGCTCGATGAGATAGTAAGTAAAAAAAAGAAGAGAAGGACCAGAAAGGTCAAAGCAGTAGAAACGCCGGAAGAGGTTTAGGTGAGATATCTTAATATAACATCTTCTGCTCAGGCGGAGAATGAGCTTAAAAAGGTTGGAGTGGACCGTCCGGGAATCGATGCCATGATTCCCAAGATGGAAAATATCAACCTGCTGCTTGAGGGCATTGAGTGCAAGATAGCGAATATATTAAAACAGGAGATGCTGTCCATAGGCGGAGATGTCGCTGTGGCAAGAGAGTCTGTATCCTGCAGCATAGACGGAACAGATGCCGTAATAATCGGTACTCTGAAGCAGGTGCGAAGACTTGCGGACAAGATAGCGCCGCAGCCTTTTACACTGAGAGAGATATCGGAAGATATCAGGAGAGTTCTTGACAATATTGCAAGAAGCACCTTTATGCTCAGGACACCGAAAAGGGAAATAGTTGTCGGAGGGCGGACCCTTGTTATGGGTATATTGAATATGACTCCCGATTCCTTCTCTGATGGGGGCATGTTCGACAGTGTTGAAGATGCCGTGAAGTACGCACTGAAAATGGAGGAAAATGGGGCCGATATCATTGACATAGGGGGTGAATCTTCAAGGCCCGGTTCGGAACCTGTGTCTGCCAGAGACGAACTGGACAGGGTTATACCGCTGATAAAAAAACTTGGAGGATTGCTCTCCATCCCAATATCCGTGGACACAACAAAAGCGGATGTTGCGCGCCGCGCGATAGAAGCCGGGGCGGAGATGGTCAATGATATAAGCGCGATGAGGTTTGACACGAAGATGCCTGGGGTGATTGCCGATTGTCAGGTGCCTGTTGTTCTGATGCATATGAGAGGGGAGCCGAAGACCATGCAGGAGGGTACCCTTTCGTATCGGGCACTTATGGCGGAGATTACCGGATTTCTGGAGAAAAGCATGGAGAATGCCCTGTCATCCGGTGTGGATGTGGAGAATATAGTTGTTGATCCCGGTATAGGCTTCGGCAAGTCCACGGCGGACAATATCGCCATTCTGAAGCATCTTAAAGAATTGAAGTCACTGGGACGGCCGATTCTTATCGGTACATCGCGCAAGAGGTTTATAGGAGAGATAACAGGTGAAAAACTTGCCGGGAATCGCGTTGAAGGTACCGCGGCGAGCGTTGCCGCTTCCATAATGAACGGTGCTGATATCGTGAGGGTTCACGACGTGGGATTTATGAAGAAATTATCCGGAATTGTCGATGAGATAAAGTGATGATTTATGCGGTGGGAACAGACCTTGTCGAGATATCGAGGGTCGAAAGAATCATAGAGAAATGGAGTGAAAGATTTACAGGAAGAGTGTATTCCGACGTGGAAATAAGGTATTGCAGTGAAATGGCATTTCCTGCTCGACATTTCGCGGCAAGGTTTGCGGTAAAAGAGGCGTTTTTAAAGTGTGTCGGCCGGGGGATGTTTGCTGGAGTCAGGTTCAGAGATGTAGAAGTAATAAACGGGCCGGAGGGAAACCCGGATCTGGTGCTTCATGGAAAAGCGAGGGACATGGTTGACGAGGCCGGTATAACAGGCACTCATATAAGCATTTCCCATACGGACAGATATGCAATAGCGTTTGTTGTTCTTGAAAAATAATGATTTTATTATTTAGTAAACCGAATTAATCTTGTTCCTTTGATAGTTACATGACAAACTTTGATCTGATTTCTGAAAGTCCCGGGGATACACTGGATATCGGGCGAATTATAGGGGAAAACCTGACAGGCGGAGCAGTTGTGGCCCTTACAGGCGAACTGGGTGCAGGTAAGACGTGTCTGACACAGGGAATTGCGAAGGGGCTTGGGATCCCCGAAGGGTATTATGTTACAAGTCCCACATTTACCCTGATCAATGAATATCCCGGAAGGATTCCCCTCTATCACATGGATGTATACCGTCTGTCCGATTCCCGTGAGCTGGAAGATATGGGTTACGAGGAATATTTTTATGGGGATGGTGTGGTGGTCATCGAATGGGCCGAGAAAGTTGACGATATAATTCCCGCGGAGGCTCTGTTAATCAAGCTGGAACATTGTAATGGCAATAAAAGAAAGATAAAGATTTCCTGTGAATCCCGCATTTCATCAATTATCGGAATGCTGAAAAAGGAGGGATTTTAATACGTGGCTGTAATTGTACAGAAATATGGGGGCACCTCTGTAGCTGATCTTGAAAAGATTCAGAACATAGCAAAGAGGGTGATACGAACCAGGAAAGATGGAAATGATGTGGTTGTTGTACTGTCGGCCATGGCAGGTGAAACAAACAGGCTTATACAAATGGCCGACAGCGCTTCGGGAGGGGCACCGGATGAGAGGGAATACGACGTCCTTGTCTCTTCGGGTGAGCAGATATCCGTTTCACTTCTTTCGATTGTCCTGAACGGGATGGGCCATAAGGCTATATCTCTCCTGGGGCATCAGGTAAAGATATTAACAGACAGGATATACGGCAACGCAAGGATACGCAGTGTCGATACCGGACTGATATCGGACGAGATGAAGAAGGGGAAGATAGTGGTTGTGGCCGGTTTCCAGGGTGTTGACAAAGAAGGGAACATAACCACGTTAGGGAGGGGTGGTTCGGATACGAGCGCCGTGGCCATTGCTGCTTCCCTCAAGGCAGATTTCTGCGAGATATTTACAGATGTGGACGGTGTCTATACGACGGACCCGAATCTTTATAGCAAGGCAAGAAAGATAAAAAAAGTATCATACGATGAAATGTTAAGTCTGGCGGGAGCGGGAGCAAAGGTTCTTCATCCCCGTTCAGTTGAACTGGCCAAGACGTACGGGGTTCCTGTATATGTGAGATCCTCTTTCAGCGAGGATGTGGGAACATTAGTTACCAGGGAGGATAGGGATATGGAAAGGGAAGTTGTTTCCGGCGTGGCATATGACAGGGATCAGGCAAAGGTTACGATTGGTCATGTACCGGATAAACCGGGCATTGCCGCAAGGCTGTTTACACCTCTGTCCGATCACAATATTATAGTTGATATGATTATTCAGAATGCCAGCAGTGAAGGTTATACCGACCTGACCTTTACAGTCTCTCAGAAAGATATTGGTGAGGCCAGGAGACTACTTGATGTAGTTGCCGGGGATATGGGCGCCTCCAGGATAGATTACGATGAGAATATCTCCAAGATATCCATAGTTGGAGTCGGCATGCAAAGTCACTCCGGTGTCGCATCAAAGATGTTTGAGGTCTTTGCGAACGAGGGGATAAATATACTGATGATCAGTACTTCCGAGATCAAAATATCATGTGTTGTAGAGGCCAAGTATACGGAACTTGCCGTCAGGGTTCTTCATGACGCATTTGGTTTGGAGCAGGAAAACTGAAGAATGCCCATCTTGAACAAAAACCCTCATTTCTAAATGGGCACTAAGAACATCTTGTGAAAAAGATAAAAGAAAAGACCCTTGTCAGGAGACAGATCTATGGAGCCATCGGCATTATTCTTGCTGTTGTTTTTCTATATGTCGCCAGAGATATTTCTCAATATGTATGTTCTTCAGGGGGTCCTGTCGCCTGCCGTGAATGCGAAAATGCCGGCATTATGGTGGCGCTTGCCGGAGATGAAGATCATGGCGGGATCTATTTCCTTTCGCAGGAAGCAACGGTTTATGATCTTTTCAGGAAAGCGGGGCTCGGTGATGTTGCTGGATTTGAGGAAGCTGATCTTGCCAGGGTTCTTCACTCAGGGGACAGGATTATCTGTAACAGGATTCGGCATCGGATAATCCTCGGGGATGTTGCTGCTCCTGTAAGACTCGCTTTCGGTATGCCGGTTGATCTTAATAAGGCGACACTGGAGGAATTAATACTTATTCCTGGAATAGGCCCCTATACGGCATCGAAGATAATAAAAGTCAGAGAGGTGAATGGGGGATTTTCAATAGTTGACTCGCTGAAACTGGCAGGTTGTATGGGAGAGAGGAGATATAACAGGGTAAAAGATTATCTGTATGTTGGATCTTCTTATCCTTGACAGATAAAGACTATAGTGATACTTCAGCGAAAAAAGTCGGGGCGTAGCGCAGTCTGGTAGCGTATCTGAATGGGGTTCAGAGGGTCGGAGGTTCAAATCCTCTCGCCCCGACCATTAATATTCATGAAACCGCCATTGCTGGCGGTTTTTGTTTAGGGTCTTTCATCTCCCGACGAGTCGGGATTCGCTGTTGACAAACAATCTTACAATTATTATTATATCAGTGCTTTTGTGGATTGCGAGAGTGGCGGAACTGGAAGACGCACTGGACTTAGGATCCAGCCCGCGAGAGCGGATAGGGGTTCAACTCCCCTCTCTCGCACCAAGTGTTATATGAAAACAAATATGTGGTTTTATATATCTGATAAAGACCTCAAATTCGCCAAAGGAGCTAACGAGTGGGAGATATGATCGCCGAAGTGAAGATAGAAGATATCAGTTCTGTGAAAAAGAAGCTGTCTTTTGAAGTCCACTGGGACGACGTGAAGAAGGAACTTGATTCGGTATACAAGACTGTAGGCAGAAATGCCCGGATCAGGGGATTCAGATCGGGCAAGGTTCCGAGAAATATCCTCGAGATGCACTACAAAGAACAGGCGGAAGAGGAAGTGGTATCAAATCTGATTACGAAACACTATGCCGAAGCCGTTGAAAAGAATAATATCATGGCGGCGGCACAGCCGGTTATAGATCAGAAGGGCATAACGGCGAATGCAGATTTTCTGTTTGACGCCACCGTTGAGATCCAGCCTGTAATTGATCCAAGCGATTATGCAGGCCTTAATCTGCAAAAGGAAAAACTTAATGTTACCGAGGCTGATATTAAAGAGAGGCTCAATCAGATAAGGCAGATGTATGGCACCCTTGAAGATGTTGAAGATGACCGGACACTTGCAAATGATGATTTTGCCGTGATTGACTTTGAGGGAAAACTTGATGGAAAAGCGCGTAAGGAACTTGTATCTGAAGATTACACGCTCCAGATAGGTTCCGGGAGCTTTGTTCCCGGATTTGAGGAACAGCTGGTGGGGATGAAAAAGGGAGAATCAAGAGATATTGCGGTGACATTCCCGGAAGATTATGGCGCGAAGGATATTGCCGGAAAGGAAGTGCTGTTTTCAGTAACTCTTAAGAATATTCGCGAAAAGATATTGCCCGAGTTGAACGAAGAATTCGTAAAAAACTTCGAGAAATATGAATCCCTGGAAGACTTGAAGAAGGATATAAAAAAGTCGCTTGGAGAAGAGGGAGAGGCGAGGATCAAGGCGGACCTTCGGGACGCCATGATTGATAAACTGCTTGAAAATAATGAATTTGAAGTGCCTTCCGTCTGGGTGGAAAAACAGGTTTATTCCATGATGCTGGATGCCCGCCAAAGGATGGCACAGAATGGCATGCCGGATGATAAAGCCTCTGAAATAAGCTACAATCTGCACGATGGATTCAAGGATCCGGCGACCAGGATCGTTAAGGCGTCTTTTATATTCAATGAGATCGCGAAGAAAGAGTCGATCGAAGTAACCGGGAAAGATGTTGAAGACAGACTGAATATTCTTGCTCAAAAATACGGGCAGGATTACGAGTCCGTAAAGAAGGCCTATGAGGCCAATAATATGGAAGATCACCTTAAAGACGAATTACTTGAGCAGAAGGCCATGGATCTTGTTGAGGAAAAGGCTAATGTAACCCTTGTTAAAAAGGGCAGCAAAAAGGACAGTAAAAAGGAAAAAGGAAAAGGAGAAAAATAATGGCTCTCATTCCTATGGTAATAGAACAGGACGGCCGGGGGGAAAGGGCTTTCGATATATATTCCAGGCTGTTGAAAGACCGGATTGTCTTTCTTGGATCGGCTATTGATGATGATGTATCAAATCTTGTCATAGCTCAGATGCTGTATCTGGAATCGGAAGATCCGGACAGGGATATCTTTTTTTATCTGAATACACCCGGTGGCATAGTTAGTGCTGGTCTTGCCATATACGATACGATGCGATACATAAGACCACCCGTCAGCACTGTCTGCATGGGACAGGCGGCAAGCATGGGAGCGCTTCTCCTCGCGGCCGGCGAAAAGGGGAAAAGGTACGCTCTGCCCAATTCGAGGATAATCATACATCAGCCTCTTGGCGGTTCCCAGGGGCAGGCGACCGATATTGGCATTCAGGCGAAGGAGATATTGAGATTGAAACAGGACCTGAATAACATATTGGCAAAGCACACCGGCCAGCCTGTCGAGAAGGTTGAGCAGGATACAGACAGGGATTATTATATGACAAGCAGTCAGGCATTAGAATATGGTATAATTGATGAAATTATCGTAAAGAGGACTTCTGACAGCAAAAAGAGAGGAACTTCCCATGGCAAAAAAGGGTAATGATGGTGTAAATGGATTGCTCTTCTGTTCCTTTTGTGGAAAGACACAGGACGAAGTAAGGAAACTGGTTGCCGGTCCAAGCGCTTATATATGTGACGAATGTATAGAACTCTGCAGGCATATTGTTGAAGAAGACGGCACTCAGGGTCCGAAAAATGTCCGGGAAAATATTCCCCAGCCTAAAGAGATCAAAGAATTTTTAGATCAGTATGTCGTGGGACAGGAGAGGACAAAGAAAATCCTTTCCGTTGCCGTTTACAATCATTACAAGAGATTGTTCTCTGATATTGAGCTTAACGATGTTGAGCTTCAGAAAAGCAATGTTCTGCTGATCGGTCCTACCGGTTCGGGAAAGACCCTTATGGCAAGAACACTGGCAAGAATGCTGAACGTGCCCTTTGCCATTGCTGATGCTACCACACTGACTGAGGCCGGATATGTAGGGGAAGACGTGGAGAATATTATATTGAGTCTCCTTCAGAACTCGGATTATGACGCGCGCAGAGCAGCGCACGGTATAGTATATATAGATGAGATCGACAAAATATCAAAAAAATCGGGCAATCCTTCCATTACCAGGGACGTATCAGGCGAGGGCGTCCAACAGGCCCTTCTGAAAATAATAGAGGGGACCCTGGCAAATGTACCTCCCAAGGGAGGAAGAAAACACCCGCAACAGGAATTTATTCAGGTAGATACAACCAACATCCTGTTTATATGCGGCGGAGCATTCAATGGGTTGGAAGATATTGTCGAAAAGAGACTGAGAGTAAACTCCATGGGATTCGGGGCCAATATCAAGAGCAAGAAAAAAAAGAACTTAGGTGAAACCCTGTCGAAGGTGCAGCCGGAAGATCTCCTTAAGTATGGCTTGATACCGGAATTTGTGGGGAGACTCCCTGTAATTGGTGCCCTTCATGACCTTGTTGAGAAAGACCTTTTGAGGATACTGATAGAACCGAAAAACTCGATTGTGAAACAGTACAAAAAGATGTTTGATATGGAAGGTGTAAAGCTTACTTTGACTGATGACGCCCTCAGGGCCATAGCCAGGCTGTCTGAGAACAGAAAGACCGGTGCCAGAGGTCTTCAGGCTATTATGGAAGACACCATGCTGGATATCATGTATGATATTCCATCGAGGAAAGATATAAGAGAATGCCTTATAAATGAGGATGTGGTGCTCAGTGGAGAGAAACCGATTCTGGTTTTTGAAACAACTTCCGATTCCGAACCGGAGGAAAACAGCGAACAAAAGAAAACAGGATGACAAAAACATATGTTTGATTTTAATAAGAGCAAGGAAAATACAGAAAAAAACAGGCTTACAATCCCGCTGCTTCCATTGAGAGATGTGGTTGTATTTCCCCATATGATAGTGCCTCTCTTTGTGGGCAGAGAGAAATCAATTAACGCCCTGGAATCTGCCATGCGGCATGAGAAAGGAATATTCCTGACTGCGCAAAAGAGCGCCGAAATTGATGAGCCCATGGAAGATGATATATATACAGTGGGTACCATAGGAAACATTATACAGCTGTTGAGACTTCCGGATGGAACGGTAAAGGCACTGGTCGAAGGAGTAGAGAGGGGAGTTATAAAGAGCTATATACCCAGCGAAGATTTTTTTCTGGTGGATGTTGAGGAGCTGGGTGAAGGGTATTCTACTGAATCCGATACGAAAATGGAGGCACTTACAAGAAATATTGCGGAGGCATTTACAAAATACGCAAAGCTCAGCAGAAAAGTTTCTCCTGAGATGATGGGACCCATGTCATCTGTAGATGATCCGGCAAAATTTGCTTATACAGTCGCGGCACATTTGCACGTAAAACAGGATGAGAGGCAGAAGGTATTAGAAACTACCAATATTGTTGAAAGACTCGAGAAGATATATGCCCTTCTGATGGCGGAGATCGAAATACTGGAAGTTGAGGGGCGTATACGAAAACGTGTAAAGACTCAGATGGAGAAAACCCAGAAAGATTACTATCTGAATGAGCAGATGAGGGCCATCCAGAAAGAAATGGGCGAAGAAGACAGCTTTAAGGGCGAGATAAAGGAACTGGAAAAGAAGCTCAAGGAAAAGAAACTTTCTGAAGAGGCACATCAGAAGGTTGAGCAAGAAATGAAGAAGCTGAAGATGATGTCTCCAATGTCTGCCGAAGCAACGGTGATCAGGAACTATATAGACTGGATATTCGCGCTGCCCTGGTATGAAAAAACGGAAGACAAAAAGAACCTGAAGGAATCGGAGATGATCCTTGAGGAAGACCATTATGGTCTCAAAAAGGTAAAAGAGAGAATACTTGAATACCTCGCGGTTCAAATCCTGTCCAAAAAGAAAAAAGGTTCCATACTCTGTTTCGTCGGTCCTCCTGGTGTGGGGAAAACCTCCGTAGCAAAATCGATTGCCAGGGCCACCAACAGGAAATTTGTCAGGTTGTCTCTTGGCGGTTTGAGGGATGAAGCCGAGATAAGGGGCCACAGGAAGACATACATAGGGGCCATGCCTGGAAAGATTATCCAGTTGCTTAAAAAGGCGGGTTCGAACAATCCTGTGTTTTGTCTCGATGAAATTGATAAACTGAGCTCCGATTTCAGAGGAGACCCAGCGTCAGCGCTTCTCGAAGTGCTTGACCCGGAGCAGAATATCGCCTTTAACGACAATTATATCGAAGTTGATTATGACCTGTCCGATGTCATGTTTATAACGACAGCTAATGTTCTCCAGACGATACCCTCCGCTCTTCGGGATCGCACGGAAGTGATACGTATCGCTGGATATACCGAACCCGAAAAATTGAATATCGCCAGAAAATATCTTGTCGCAAAGGAACTGGAAGCTAACGGTCTGACCGAAAAGAATATCGCCTTCTCCGATGGGGCATTGTTGACAATTATAAGAGAATATTCACGGGAAGCCGGAGTAAGAAATCTTGAGCGAGAGATAGCCTCCATCTGCAGAAAGGTGGCCAGGAGAATTGTCACCAATGGAAGCATCAGAAAGATAAGAGTAAGCTCGAAATCTGTAGCAAAATATCTTGGTGTAGCAAAGTTTAAATTCGGAGAAATTGAAGATAGAGATAGAATAGGCGTGACAGTTGGTCTTGCGTGGACAGAGGTGGGCGGTGAACTGTTGACGATCGAGTCCTCCGTCATGCCTGGGACCGGCAAACCGATCCTGACAACAGGAAAACTGGGAGATGTTATGCAGGAGTCCGCCCAGGCTGCCTGGACCTATGTCAGGTCAAGGGCAGATGTCCTGGGACTGGAGAAGAATTTCTATAAAGAACTGGATGTTCATGTGCATGTTCCAGAAGGAGCCATTCCAAAGGATGGACCATCCGCGGGAGTTGCCATGGTTACATCCATAACCTCCGCGCTTCTTAAAAAGAAGGTAAGAAGTGATCTTGCTATGACGGGAGAAATCACCTTGAGAGGAAGGGTACTTCCTATTGGTGGGCTGAAAGAGAAATTGCTGGCTGCCCATCGCGGACACATAAAAACAGTGATCATACCGAGCGAAAACGAAAAAGATCTTGCCGAGATACCAGTTAATGTTCTTAGAGAATTGGAGATAGTTCTTGCTGAAAGCGTGGATGATGTCCTGGAAAGGGCGTTTGTCCCGGAAGACAAACTGGAAGTGCACCCATATAGAACAGGGACTGCTGGGACTGAAGAAATACGAGCAAATGCTTAAAGCCTAAATATTACTTGACAGAGACCGTTCTTTTGTTTAGTTTACCGGATTTGGTTACAGGGAGTTGGACGAGTATGGGCGGGTAGCTCAGCTGGGAGAGCGCCACGTTTACACCGTGGATGTCACAGGTTCAAGCCCTGTTCCGCCTACCATATATTTTTTGCGGGGTCGTAGTTAAGCTGGTTATAACGCCGGCCTGTCACGCCGGAGGCCAGGGGTTCGAGTCCCCTCGACCCCGCCATAAATATTAAGGGGTTA
>CAYLXS010000019.1:0-17503 GCA_964387765.1 uncultured Syntrophaceae bacterium | reverse complement strand
AACTGAAGCTGAAACCGATTGCCAGACTAACCCATTATGCAGTTGCGGGGAACAATCCGGAAGAGATGGGTGTCGGTCCACGGTATGCCATTCCGAAGGTACTCAAGCTTGCCGGATTAAAGACCGACGATATCGATCTCTTTGAGATCAACGAGGCTTTTGCCTCCCAGGCACTTTACTGTTGCAGGGAGCTGGGGCTCACCGAGAGATACTGGGCAGGCGATATCAACCCGAATGGCGGCGCGATCGCGATTGGTCACCCCCTGGGATGCACCGGTGCGAAGCTGACATGCCAGATGCTGAACGAGCTGAAGAGACGTAAGCTGAAAAGAGGAGTTGTCTCCATGTGTATCGGCGGTGGTATGGGCGCAGCCGGCATCTATGAGATGCTGTAGGCCATAAAGATTGTATTAAATCTGAAAAAGCCATGGTCCTTGTGACCATGGCTTTTTTGCTTTATAATAGCAACTGTTCGGGTTGTTTATCTGAAGACTGAAGGGCGTTGATAATTGAACCCGGCCTCACAAATGTGATATAAACAGCGGAGGAAAAAAATAAGAGGGAGTAATGACTATGAAAATGGGTGCAATCCAGTTTGAGCCGCTGTTTGGCGAGGTAGGGAAAAATCTTGAACTGGCCCGGAGTCTGATCATGAAGTCTGACGCGGATCTCCTGGTCCTTCCGGAACTGTTCAATACCGGGTATGTGTTCACATCAAGGGAGGAGACGATTTCCCTCTCGGAAGAGATTCCGGATGGCATGACAACACAGATGCTGTGTGATGTGGCGAAAGAAAAGGGCATCTTCATTGCGGGTGGTCTCGCCGAGAAGAGCGGAGACAGGATATTCAATTCGGCTGTCCTTGTTTCCCCTGATGGTTACGTTGGAAGATACAGAAAGGTGCACCTCTTCTTTGAAGAAAACCTCTGGTTTGATCCCGGAGATGAGGGGTTCAGTGTCTATGACGCGGGCGTGTGCAAAGTGGGGATCATGATATGCTTCGACTGGTTTTTCCCCGAATCGATGCGCGTGCTGTCGCTCATGGGTGCAGATATAATCTGTCATCCCTCAAATCTGGTACTTCCCTTCTGCCAGGATGCCATGAAAACGAGGTGTCTCGAGAATCATGTCTTTGCAATAACCGCAAACAGGACCGGAACTGAGAGCAGGGGAGGGAGATCCCTTCGTTTTACCGGAAGGAGTCAGGTAACCGCACCTGATGGCAGGGTTCTCTGCCGCGTCGGTGAAGCAACCGAGGAGGTCGGTATTGTGGAAATTGACGTCAACGAGGCTCGTAGCAAGAAAGTTAACGAATACAATGATCTTTTCAAAGACAGAAAGCCCGGTTACTACAGTATTTTAACTGAGAGTGATCGATAAATTACTCTCTGCAGTCATAACGATCAGCCGTCTGTGACTATTTTTGAGAAATCGGCGACCCTGTGAAAGAGTTTTGATATTTCTTCCAGAAGTGACAGCCTGTTAAATCTTATCTCTTCGTCCTCTGCCATAACCATAACTTCATCGAAGAAGGTGTCAATCGGTTTTCGGAGGGTTGCCATCTCGGACAGGGCGTCGCTGTATCTGCCTTCGTCTATGCACCCATTTGCCCGTTCCCTTATATCGGAAAATGTATGATAGAGGTTGGCTTCAGCGCTCGAATCAAAGACAGCCGCGTCGACGGAACCGCCTTCGAAACCCTTCAGGATATTCACAACTCGTTTGAAGGCAATAGCCAGCGGTTCGAAATCAGGATGTTTCTTGAATGCCTCCATGGCCTCTATCCTTTTCAGGGACTGGACGATGTCGGATACACCCTCTGAAAGTACGGAGTCAACTACATCATATGAATATCCCTGAGATATCAACTGATTCTCAAATCTTCCCTTCAGGAAATTTATGACATCTGATTTTGTCTCTTCCGGTGTTCTCTTCAACTTTCCGGCAAGGATCAATATACTTTTATCCACCAGTTCGTCAAGCTCAAGACGATAGTTTCTGTCTGTGATGATATTGATAATACCGAGGGCCTGCCGTCTCAGGGCGTAAGGATCGGCGGTTCCGGTGGGGATCAGGCCCACGCCGAAACATCCGGTGATTGTATCCATCTTGTCGGCTATACTGACGATGGAGCCTTCGTCTGTTCCCGGGAGGTCGCCTCCGGCGGAAACGGGTAGATAATGTTCATAAATTGCCTTTGCCACGATGGGATCTTCGCCCTGTATCAGGGCATACTCTCTCCCCATTATCCCCTGGAGTTCAGCAAATTCACATACCATCCGGGTTTCCAGATCGGCCTTGCAGAGCAATGTAACCCGGTCGACCGGCTGCACGATCTGAGGCTTTATCTTTTGCGTAATGTATGACGCGAGGCCCCTGAACCGCATGACCTTCTCATAGGATGTACCCAGAAGGGTGTGGAACATGACATCCTTCAGGTCTTCCAGCCGGTTTTCGAGAGGGATTTTCTGATCCTCTTCAAAGAAGAAGCGGGCGTCTGCGAGCCGTGCCCTTATGACCTTTTCATTGCCGCGTGCCACCACCGAAGGATCTCTGGCCAGCGTATTGTTGACAGTGATGAAATATGGGAGCAGGTCGCCATGCGCGTCGACAACGGGGAAGTATTTCTGGTGTTTCATCATGGTGGTAGTCAGTACCTCTTTGGGAAGCTTCAGATATTCTCTGTCGAAGCTTCCGCGTACCACGGATGGATATTCAACGAGAAAGCTTACTTCGTCCAGCAGCTCCTCGTTTTTAAAGACAAACCCGGAGACATCTTTGGCGGCCTTTTCCGATTCGTCTAATATGATATTTTTCCTTTCGCCGGGGTCCACCACAACGAAGCGTTCTTTTATCTTCTCAAGATAGTTTTCAAGGCAGTTGACCTCGAATGGTTCCGGAGCCATGAATCTGTGGCCACGGCTGGTGTTACCGCTGGTTATGTTTTCTATCGAAAACGGAATGATCTCATCCCCGAAGAGAGCCAGTATCCAGTGAACCGGTCTCGCGAAACGTATATCCAGATCCATCCAGCGCATCGATTTCCGGAAGGGGATGGACATAATGAATCGCGGCAGGAGATCTGTCAGAATGGTCGTTGTGTCTTCGCCGGTAATTTTTTTCCGCGAGCAGATCTGCTTTCCCTTTGGAGTCTCTATTATTTCCAGCTCGGAGACATCTATTCCCTGTCCCCTGGCGAAGCCGATGGCCGCCTTCGTGGGTTTACCACCTTCATCAAATGCCACTTTCGTTGAAGGCCCCACTTTTTCCAGGAGCTGGTCCTCTTGTCTTTCGTCTACATCCTTCACTGACAGGAGAAGCCTTCTCGGTGTGCCCATTGTTTTTATGCGACCGTGTCCGATACGGTTTTCAGAAAACTCCTTTGTGATGATTCTCTCCATATCCTTCAGCGCTTTCGGGATGAAGGCGGCGGGGATTTCTTCTGTTCCTATTTCCAGCAATAATTCTTTGGCCATGAGAAAAATAACTCCTGCGTTAACTCCTGTTGAACTTTCCGGTAAGGGGATATCCCATCTCTTCTCTCTGTTTAACGTATCCTTCGGCGCTGAGGCGCGCGAGATTTCTGACTCTTCCGATATAACTTGTGCGCTCATTCACGCTTATGGCGCCCCGTGCGTCCAGTATGTTGAATGCGTGCGAACACTTCAGACAATAGTCGTATGTGGGGAGAACCAGACCCTTCTCCGCGGTTTTTATCGATTCTGCCTCGTACATATCGAAGAGTTTTCTCAGCATGTCGATGTCGGCCTCTTCGAACTGGTAAGTGGAAAATTCAACTTCACTTTTGTGGTGAACATCTCCATATTTTATCCCATGTCCCCATTCAAGATCGTATACATTATCGATTTCCTGAAGATACATGGCGATTCGTTCTATGCCATATGTTATCTCGACACATATTGGGTGCAGATCTATTCCGCCGACCTGCTGGAAGTATGTGAACTGTGTAATCTCCATGCCGTCGAGCCAGACCTCCCAGCCCAGTCCCCAGGCGCCGAGGGTGGGCGATTCCCAGTCATCCTCCACGAATCTTATGTCGTGGGCGAGCGGATCTATGCCGAAACTCTTCAGAGAATCAAGATAAAGGTCCTGAATGTTGAGTGGAGAGGGTTTCATTATCACCTGGTACTGGTAATAATGCTGGAGTCTGTTCGGGTTTTCGCCGTATCGGCCATCGGTGGGCCTGCGTGACGGTTCCACGTAGGCGACATTCCACGGTTCCGGACCGAGCGCTCTTAGAAAAGTCGCCGGGTTGAAAGTGCCGGCACCCACTTCTATATCATAGGGTTGCTGTACAATACACCCCTGATCGGCCCAGTATTTTTCCAGGGCGAATATCAATTTCTGAAAGGTCACTTTTACCTCCTTGGACTTAAATGCGTGGGAAAACTATCATTAAGGGGGGATAACTGTCAAGAAGCAAAGTAGCAAAGGCTCAGAGGCACAGAGAAAAAATGCTTGTTTGTGCCTTCGGCAAAACCAGACTAAATTATTTTCCTGATTTCATCCAGTACCTGCAGAGACTTTGGCTCTCTTCCGAGGATGTGGCGTATGAAATATCTTAAGATATGCCTGCTTTCTTTAAGGGCGTTTTCTGACAATACCAGCCTGTGTATCCGGTCTGTTTCTGTTTGTTTCCCCATGAGGAGTGTCTTGAGAGTCCCGATGGACACCGGTATGCAGTTCTGGTCGTCTCCTCCGCACAGCGAACACCGTATGCCGCCCCTTGTAGCGTCGAAGAATGAGGCGTTTATTTTATCGAGTGGCGTATTGCAGATTATACATTTTTCCAGCACAGGTTCATATCCTGAAAGCATGAGCAGGCGCAGCTCGAAAAATCTCGCTGTCTCTTCCACGCTGTTTCCTGTTTCCAGAAGCTTCAGGAAGTCGTTCAAAAGCCGGAAAATGCCGGCGTTTTTCTTACCTTCCACAGTAAAATGATCTGTGAGATCAATCATATATGATGCGGTCATGGTTTTTTTCAGATCAGACCTGATCCCCGGGTAATGATTGATTACATCGCAGTTTTCTATGATGGCCAGATCACTTTCGCTCCTTCTGGAAAAAAGCAGTATGGAATGGGAGAATGGCTCGATAGCGTTGGAAAATCTTTTTTTGCTCCGCCTGGCCCCTTTGGCAATTCCCCTGAGTTTACCGAATTCTCTGGTAAAGAACGTAACGATACGGTCAGATTCTCCATAGTTAAGAAAACGAAGGACAAAAGCCTCCGTCTTGAAGGAAGGCCTTTTCATGTCAGCAATTTCAGGAATATGGTTGCGAGGCCCAGGAAGGCAAAGAACCCGAACGCGTCCGTGAAGGCCGTTACAAAGATATGGGAGCCCAGAGCGGGATCAGCCTTCAGCCACTTCAGGCTCAGGGGGATCAATGTTCCTATCAGTGTACCCGCGAACACATTGATTATCATCGCAAGACCAAGCACCAGCCCCAGTACAGGCATTCCCTTCCAGAGATATGCTATGACACCGATGACAACGCCAACTGCCACGCCGTTGAAAATTCCGACGACAATCTGATTATAGAGCGCCTTCTTCGAATTTTCGAAGGTGACTTCACCGAGTGCCATTCCTCTAACTATCAGGGTAAGCGTCTGACTGCCGGCATTTCCTCCGATGGCGGCTACCACCGGCATAAAAACGGCGAGTGCAATTACCATCTGTATCGTGTTTTCAAAGAATCCTATAACCAGCGCCGATGCGAGCGCCGTCAGAAGATTGAGATACAGCCAGGGGAGTCTTTTCTTTATGGACTCGCCGGGATCATTGAAAATGTTGTCATCTTCGTCAAGGCCGGCAATCCTGTAGATATCCTCAGAAGTTTCCTCCTCCATGACGTCAACAATGTCATCTACTGTGATTCTTCCCAGGAGCTTATTGTTACTGTCTACGACGGGAAGGTCAACAAGATCGTACTTTTCAAACATCCTTGCGACTTCTTCCTGGTCCACATCAACATTTACGCTCGGTATAGCCTTGTCGATGGCTTCTATGACGGGGCTGTTTCGCTTGGATGTGATCAGTCTCTGGAGAGGAATAGCGCCAACGAATTTTTCATCTCTGTTCACAACAAATACGTTATATACGTTTTCAATCTCATCCGATGCCTGTACCACAGCACTCAAGGCATTGTTAATCGTGGCGTTTGAGTGAACCGAAACCAGCTCCGACTGCATGATACCGCCGGCCGTGTCTTCTTCGTATTTCAGGAGATTTTTGAGGCCCCGCGATTCGTCGGGTTCTATCCCGTCAAGGACAGTCCGCGCCTGGTCTTCAGACAGTTCGGCGATAACGTCCGCCGCGTCATCCGAGTCCATCTCGTCGATGATCTCGGTGAGTTTCTTGTCTGATATATCTTCAAGGATCTGTTCTCTCGAGATGTCACTCAGCTCAGGGATAACATCCGAGGCCTTTTCGACATCAAGCAGGGAAAACAGCTGGATCTTTTCCTGCTCCTCGAGATTGTCAATAAGGTCGGCAATATCGGCCGGGTGGAGACTTGAGAACAGGTCGATAATGTCAAATTCCCTGTTCAGGCTAATCCACTTTTTCAATTGACCGAGATGTTTTGTCTCTTCTTCCCTTTGTTTTTTCATGATAAGCACCAGTTCGATAAACTAAAACTGCGTTTACTACCACGTCTTAGAAATCAGGGCAAGACCGAAATAGAACCCTGTTTCCCATTGCCGGCAGGATGGGTGAGAGACAGGGTGTATTTCTGCAAAAAGCTCCCTCTCCTTTGATGGGAGAGGGTTGGGGGTGAGGGTGATAAAGGTAATTTAAAGCTCGGAGTCCGCGTACCTGATGTCTCCGCCAACTATGGTCATGACCGCTTTTCCCTTGAGTTCCCATTCGTTAAAAGGGCAATTGCGTGCCTTCGAGCGGAATTTGTCCGTGTCAACAGTCCATGTCTTATTCATATCTATAACTGTAATATCGGCATCGGAGCCTGTTTTCAATGAACCCCTGGGTATCTTCAATATGGTGGCGGGTCTTACGCTCATTTTTTCTATGAGCTGGTTTATTGTAAGAATGCCGGCATGTACCAGTTTTAAAGAAAGAGACAGGGATGTTTCCAGTCCAATAATGCCGTTCGCGGCATACTCAAATTCCACATCCTTTTCGATGGATGAATGAGGCGCGTGGTCGCTGGCTATCGCATCTATCGTACCGTCTCGCAATCCCTCTTTCACGGCCTCGACATCGTCTGAACCTCTCAGGGGCGGGTACATCTTGAAATCTGTGGAGAACCCCCGCAGCGCTGCATCTGTAAGAGCAAAGTAGTGGGGAGCGGTTTCAGCCGTTACGTTGATTCCTGCGGACCGGGCCTCTCTGACTGCCTGAACGGAACCGGCCGTGCTTACATGGGCGATATGTACGTGGGCCTTTGTAAAACTCGCAAGCCTTATGTCTCTTATAACCATTATATCTTCCGCGATACCGGGGATTCCCGGAAGGCCCAGCTCGGTGGATATAAATCCTTCATTCATCAGGCCACCCGACGACAGCCCCACATCCTCGCAGTGTGAGATCACCGGCATATCGAAGGAACAGGCGTACTCGAGGGCATGTCTCATCAATCCGCTGTCCGTGACCGGATTTCCATCATCGGAAAAGGCAACGGCACCGGCATCTTTGAGGTCGCCGAATTCTGTAAGTACCTTCCCATCCTGTCCCTTGCTGACCGCCGCGATGGGATATACATTTGCCATTGCGGCAAGGCGGGCCTGTTTGTGTATGAATTCCGTCACCGAGCGGTTATCGTTGACCGGGTAGGTATTCGCCATGCAGGCAATGGAGGTGAATCCTCCGGCCACCGCGGCCTCGCTTCCAGTTCGGATGGTCTCCTTGTATTCAAAACCTGGCTCGCGCAGGTGGGTGTGCATATCGATAAGACCGGGTGTAACTATTTTATCTTTCAGATCAAATATCTTCGAATCGCTCCCCTCCGGAAGAGGGATGCCTTTTTGTATCATGGATATCTTTCCATCTTCTATCAGGATATCTGTGACAGTATCTATATTCTGCGAAGGATCTATGACCCTTCCGCCCTTGAGTAGCAGCTTCATTTTGTGCCTCCTGACAAGAGATATAGAAGAGCCATCCTCACAGCAACGCCATTTGTAACCTGTTCGAGGATAACGGAATGGGGACCGTCGGCTATCTCCGGAGTAATTTCAATGCCCCTGTTTATCGGTCCCGGGTGCATGACGATTACATCGTCCTTTGCCAGCTTGATGTTGTCCCGGTTCAGAGAAAAAAGATTGGTATATTCGCGAAGAGAAGGGAAAAGGGTTTTTTCCTGTCTCTCAAGCTGCATGCGGAGCATCATAACAACATCAGCGTCTTTTATGGCATCTCCCATATTGTAGTAAACCGAGACGCCCATCTGATCTATATCCCTCGGCATCATCATTGCCGGCCCGCATATCGCTACATCCGCACCCATTTTTGTGAGACCGTATATATTGGAACGCGCCACCCTGCTGTGTGCTATATCGCCGACTATGGCAATTCTGAGACCCTTTATAGAGCCCTTTTTCTCTCTTATTGTGAGCATGTCGAGAAGGGCCTGGGTGGGGTGTTCGTGCGCCCCGTCCCCCGCGTTGATGATGGATTGTTCCAGCAGGCCGGCGAGGATGTGCGCCGCGCCGGCGGCGCTGTGACGGATTATTATAATATCCGGGTTCATCGATTCCAGATTTCTCGCGGTATCGATGAGCGTCTCCCCCTTCACCACACTGCTTGTAGAAGCCGATATATTTATAGTGTCCGCGCTAAGTCTTTTTGCCGCGATCTCGAAGGATGTTCTTGTCCTCGTGCTTGCCTCGAAAAAGAGGGTAATAACAGTTTTCCCCCTGAGGGTTGGAACCTTTTTGATTGTTCTGGTCGATATTTCTTTAAAGGATTCCGCCGTATCGAGTATAAGGTCGATCTCTTCCTTTGGAAGATCTATTATCCCCAGCATGTCTTTTCTTGATAAGTTCATGGTGCTTTTAAACCTCCAGCCGGACATGGCTAAACCCGCCTGCACACCCATACGGATGTCTGTGCCTTTGTTAACTTTCTTCGATCACAACCTCGTCTGCATTCCTGTTGTCTGTAAGATTGACACTTATATTTTCCCATAGCGCGGAGGGAAGGGTTTCACCTATGAAATCAGCCCTGACGGGAAGTTCCCTGTGCCCCCTGTCGATGAGGACGGCTAACTGTATCAGCTCGGGTCTTCCAAAGTCCATCAGCGCGTCCATGGCGGCCCTTATAGTTCTGCCGGTAAACAGGACATCGTCTACAAGAACAACCCTCTTGTGATCAAGGGGAAAGGGGATATAAGTACTTTCAATCGCCGGTCTTTTACCCGTTGTCAGTACATCATCCCGGTAGAGTGTTATATCAAGCATTCCGGACATGATCTCGGCCCCTTCAATGGAGGATAGCTTTTTGCAGAGTCTCTCCGCCAGTGATATTCCTCCTTTTCTTATGCCGATGATGATAAGATTGTCAGTGCCCTTATTCCGCTCTAATATTTCGTAGGCAATCCTCGTAAGGGACCTTTCAATTCCTTCCGCATCCATAACCACTTTTTTCTTTTTCATCCCTGCCGATTCCTTAACCTGTCAGCCCCGTTCTGTCGGAGCATCGACCATTTTCAAAGTTATAGTGCCCTTTTCATGTAAGATTCACCCAAAAAAAGGCCTTCCCACAAAATGAGAAGGCCTTTTAATACCCTTTTTCATCGAAGCATTTGAGAAACATCGGAAACCTCTTTTAACTGATTTATATGTTCAACAAACTTTGTTACAGATACCAGCGTTTATACTTTGTGTCAAGATGTTAATAAAGTATGCTGCCTATTCTGCTCCACCTGACGTCGTTATTATTTTTGTTCCATGACCAGTATATGATAAACGCCTTGCCCAGGACGTCCTTCAGATCTACAAATCCCCAGAACCTGCTGTCGTAGCTCTGATCCCTGTTGTCCCCCATAACAAATATATGTTCGGCTGGAACGGTGACCGGTCCGAAGTTATCACGCGGCTCTATCGAGGCAGGGAAGAACCTCCTGTCGGTGTAAACCCCGTGACCATCATTGTAAAGAGAACCGTTCAGATATATCTTCTTGTTCCTTATTTCGATAGTATCCCCTGCTATACCTACCACTCTCTTTATAAAATCCTTTGACCTGTCCATCGGATATATGAAGACTACTATATCTTCCCTCCGGGGGTTATTAATGGGTAGCAAAGTTTTTCTTACGAAAGGTATCTTTATGCCGTAGATGAATTTATTGACGAGCAGGTGATCTCCTATCTGGAGGGTTGGTTTCATCGAACCGGAAGGTATCTTGAATGCCTGAACGACAAAGGTTCTTATAAAAAGGGCTATGAGTATGGCAATTATTATTGCTTCGGACCATTCCCTGACCACACTTTTTCTGTTTTTGTCCATAATAATGTTCCTGATTACGAATAAATCGCTGACATCGCTATCACTGCCATCACAATGGCGAGAGATCCCTTGAGCAGTGTTCCGGCAATTTTTCCTATTAAAGCGCCGTAACCTGCCCTGAGGGCTGGTTTCAGCTTTTGCTGCTCCAGATATTCCCCGAGAAATGCTCCCACAAATCCTCCGAGAAAGGCCCCGATTATGGCGCCCAGTCCGAGCAGGAGCGGAGTCATCAGAATTGCCCCTATGATTCCTCCAGCGATGGATAATGCCACGCCTGTCTTTGATGCACCATACTTCCTGGCTCCCGCGATTCCCAGGAAAAAATCTATAGTCTCTGCCAGTAGTGAGATAAAAACAAGCGCGATAATTATCTTAAAACCTATCTTCTCGAATCCTGTTATCCAAGAGTAGATAATAACATCTCCAAGGATCAGAAAAGTTCCCGGGAGACCGAATATAATGGAAAAGATTCCAACGAGCAATATAACAACGAATATTGTCAACCCGGCTGTTTCCAGGAACGGCAACTTATTTCCCCCTCTTTTCCTTTGAAGGACTGACAGATTCCCAGACCAGAATAGTTGGACTGGCAATAAATATGGAAGAATAGGTTCCTATCAGTACTCCTATCAGCAGAGCAAAGGCGAAATCATGGATGACTGCTCCACCGAAAATAAAGAGGGCAAGCACAACAAGCAGGGTTGTAAACGATGTAAGGACTGTCCTGCTCATCACCTGATTTATACTTGAGTTGACTATATCTTTAAGCGGTTGTTTTCTTGTGCCCTTTATATTTTCCCTTATCCTGTCAAATACAACGATGGTGTCATTGAGTGAATAACCTATAATTGTCAACAGCGCCGCGATTATGGGGAGCGTGAATTCCTTGCCCAGGAGGGAAAAAATCCCGACGGTGATAAGGACATCATGGAGTAGAGCTATGACTGCCCCGACAGCATAGCGCAGTTCAAATCTCCAGGTAACATAGATCAGTATTCCTATTACCGCGTAAAGCATGGCAAGCATTCCTTTTTCTCTCAGGTCTTTGCCCACTTTAGGTCCCACAACTTCAACCCTTCTTATCTCAAAATCCCCATTGCTGTAGGAAGAGTTCAGGGCCTCTTCAATCTTGTTAGACAGCCCCTTGAGAGCGGAGCTGGATTTCTCTGTCTTGATCAGGAACTCGTTGTTATCATGATATCCGAAACGCTGGATAACACTGTTTCCGAGATCGATGGTCTTTAGGGAATCCCTTATTCTGTCCGCACTTGTTTCCTGAGAAAATTTTATCTGTACCAGCGTCCCTCCGGCGAAATCTATACCCAGATTGGGTCCGCCGTGCAATATCAGGGATAGTATGCTTATGATTACCACAAGCAGTGAGGCTGCAGCAGCAATCTTCATCTTTCCGATAAGATCAATATTTATTCCGGGCCTTATAATTTCCATCAACGTCTCCGTTTCAATCTGAATTCTTTAAATTTTGTTATATGCTTACCCTCTTGATATTTCTATCCCATACGAAATAGTCGTAAATTATCCTCGTCACAAAGATGGCGGTGAACATGCTGCATATTATACCTATGCTGAGTGTAACCGCGAATCCCTTGATGGGTCCTGTCCCAAACTGGAAAAGCACCAGAGCGGCGATAAGAGTGGTGACATTTGCATCCACAATAGTGAGCAGGGCCTTCGAGAATCCTCCCGCTATGGCAGCCCGGGGAGACTTACCCAGCCTCAGCTCTTCCCTGATCCTCTCGAATATGAGGACGTTCGCGTCCACGGCCATGCCTATGGTCAGCACGATACCGGCGATGCCGGGAAGGGTAAGGGTTGCCTTGAACGCGGCAAGCGCGCCCAGGATCAGTATTATGTTCAGGGAGAGCGCGATATCAGCGACGATCCCTGACAGGTTATAGTACATTACCATGAATAGTATAACCAGTATACTGCCCACAATTATGGATAGAATTCCCTTATCTATGGAGTCCTGACCGAGGGAAGGTCCCACAGTTCTCTGCTCCAATATCCTGACAGGAGCCGGCAGCGCGCCTGCCCGGAGAACGATGGCCAGATCATGTGCCTCGTCCATGGTAAAATTGCCGGTAATCTGGGCGTTGCCGCCTGAGATTCTTTCCTGTATTACAGGCGCCGAGTGAACCACGCCATCCAGGACAATTGCCAGACGTTTCTTGACATTCTGCGCCGTTATCCTTTCAAAATCCCTCGCGCCCTGAGAATCAAATTTTAAAGAGACATACGACTCGCCAAACCTGTTGCTGATCGATACCCTGGCATCCTCCAGGGATTCGCCCGTCAGAAGAGTTTTTCTCTTGAGCAGGTATGGTATCTTTGTTCTTTGTCCCGTTTCACTCCCTACCTTATATCCGTAAGCTATTATGTCACCGGAGGGCACATCTCCCCTGAGCGCCTCATCCACACTGTGTTCCTCATCCAGCATCTTGAATTCCAGAAGAGCCGTTTTCCCGATCAGGTTGATAGCCCTTTGCGGGTCCTTGATTCCCGGCAGCTGTATGAGTATGCGATCCTTGCCCTGAGGTATTATTTCAGGTTCAGAAACACCGAACTCGTCCACCCTGTTTCGTATTGTCTCAAGACTTTGTTCCAGGGCAAATTCTTCTATCGAGGCAACCTGTTTATCCTTTATCTTCAGATAAACCTTTTCTATCCCGTTTGTTGTCTCTGAAGATTTAATATCAAGGTTGGGAAAATTGTTCTTCAGTATCTTTTCAAACCGCGTGCGTGACTCCTTATCGGGCAGCTCAAGGGTAACTACAGCTCCGCCTTCCCGATCGAGATGTTTAAAACGCACCCTTTCTTCCATGAGGGTTTCTTTCAGATCGTTTGAGATCCTCTCCATGGCGCTCTCGACTGCCTTCTCAGTTTCAACCTCCATGACCAGGTGCATTCCTCCCTGGAGATCAAGACCCAGGTGAATCTTGTCTGTATGATCTTTCCAGACGGAAGGAAGCTTTTGTGTTACAGAGGGTATTAAAAAAAACAGGGCGATTGCAACAATGACAAGCGTTGCAATTCCTCTCACCTTGATGTTCTTGTCTGACATTTGAGTTCCTTTCGCTGTTGCTTATGGAGTAGCTTTTTGAATAACGCCCGCAATGTGGGATCTCGAAACCTTAACCTTCACCTTGTCGGCCACTTCAAGAGTCACAACCTGTTCGGTAATGGCTGCAATTTTTCCTTGCAGTCCGCCTGCGGTGACTATCGTGTCTCCATGGGCGAGGTCGCTCAGCATTGCCTTCGTTTCTTTCTGTTTTTTCTGCTGAGGTCTTATGAGAAGAAAATAAAAAATTGCGAAGATGGCGACCATTACGATGATAAAGTTCATATCTCCACCGGGGGCTGCTCCTCCACCTGCTCCACCTGCTCCCATCGCGTATGCTATACTTGTCATTTTATCTGTCCCTCCTTAAAATTTCTAATTGTTTTCAGGCCCCGAGTATGACAACCGGGACATGAAATCTTTTCTGAAAGCACTGTAATTATCACTTCTTATCGCATCTCTGATCTTTTTCATCAGATTCATAAAATATCTGATGTTGTGGATGGTATTCAAAACAAGCCCCAGGATTTCTCCGGAGATAAACAGATGTCTCAGATATGCCCGTGAGTAATTTCTGCACGTGTAACAATCACACTCGATGTCAACAGGCGAACCATCCCTACGATAACGGGCGTTTCTTATAACAACTTTTCCATCACTTGTAAACAGCATTCCGTTTCTTGCGTTTCTTGTGGGCATAACGCAGTCGAACATGTCTATTCCATGATAAACGGATTCCACGATATCTTCCGGAAGCCCCACCCCCATAAGATATCGGGGCTTCTTTTCAGGCAAAAGAGGTGTGAATTCGGCGGTTATCTCACGCATAACCTCTTTGGGCTCTCCGACACTCAATCCACCCAGGGCATAGCCGTCGAATCCGATATCGATCAGTTCTTCTATGCCCCTCCTGCGCAGGGTCTTGTATGACCCTCCCTGAGATATCCCGAAGAGAGCCTGGTAATCATTTGTTTTGGCGGCGCTGCATCTTCTCGCCCACCGCAGCGTCATGTCAAGCGATTTCTCCGTGTAGTCGAACTGGGCGGGATATGAAACACATTCGTCAAGGCACATCATTATGTCAGATCCCAGGGCTTCCTGAATCTCCATGCATATCTCAGGGCTTATAAAGTGGCGTGAACCATCTATATGGGACTGAAACGATGCTCCCTCCTCTGTTATCTTTCTCAGTGCCCCCAGGCTGTATATCTGGAATCCACCACTGTCGGTCAGAATGGGATGCTGCCAGTTCATGAATTTATGCAGACCACCCAGGGTTCTGATCAGTTCATGACCAGGTCTCAGGTAGAGGTGATAGGTGTTCCCGAGTACTATCTGTGCCCCCAGGTCACTCACCATTTCCGGTGTGAGTCCCTTTACCGTCCCCTGGGTTCCAACGGGCATGAAAACGGGCGTATCCACCTCTCCGTGCGGAGTCGTTATTTTTCCAAGCCGCGCTTCCGATCCACTGTCCTTGTGGAGCAGTGTGAAATCGAATCCACGATTCCCGGACTTCTGTTTTTGAGATTTGTCTTCTGTATCCATATGATCGCTTTGTTTCACAATATCCAATTAAAAATTAAACATCAAGAATTCAACATTGTTTTTACAATATCAGCATACAATCGCCGTAGCTGTAAAACCTGAACTTTTCCTCGATGGCCTTTTCATAGGCCCTGTTCATCAGATCTTTACCCGCGAAGGCGCAGACAAGGAGAAAGAGTGAAGATGCCGGCAAATGAAAATTTGTCAGTAATCTATCCACGGCCTTGAAACGGTAGCCCGGATATATAAAGATATCGGTGGTCCCTTTCCCGGGATTTACCTTTCCGTCGGGATCAGAGGCCGCCTCCAGTGTTCTTACAGAAGTTGTGCCAACGGCTACAACCTTTCCAGCCCTGTTGATCTTTTCAGCCGCATCTTCACTTATCTCAAAGGCTTCCCTCTCCATTTTGTGATCCGTCACAAATTCAGCTTCAATAGGCAGAAAGGTACCATATCCTACATGCAGCGTTACCTGAGCGATGTCCGTTCCCCTCCCGCGCAATGTCTCAAGAGTTCCTTCAGAGAAATGCAGACCGGCGGTGGGAGCAGCGACCGACCCGGGGTTTTTCGCGAAAACGGTCTGATATCTCTGCAAATCCTGCGGGTTTTTTATGAGACCCTTCTTCCTTTTTATGTATGGCGGAAGGGGCGCGCTTCCAAACTTTTCGATAAAGGTATCAAATCCGGTCTCCAGGTGGAATTTGACTATCCACTTCTTATCAGAAATACGTTCCATTATCTCCGCCCATGAGTGGTTGTCGAAAGATATTTTTGTGCCAACCCTGACCCGCTTTGCAGGTCTTAACAGGACCTTCCATATAGTGGTTGCCTCCACTTTTTCGAGCAGGAGCATCTCAATCGTGGCGCCTGTAGACTTTTCCCCGGAAAGCTTCGCGGGGATTACCCTGGAATTGTTGATAACCAGGAGATCATCTCTATCCAGAAATTCGGGCAATTCATAAAAATGCCTGCATTCGAAAGACCCGCGGCGTCTGTCCACCACCATCATCCTTGAGTGATCTCTCGACTCACAAGGCTTCTGCGCGATTAATTCTTCCGGGAGATTATAGTAAAATTCTTCTGTTTTCATGGCAAGTTTCGGAAAATAATCAAAAAAGTCCTTCAAAGTCAATAAATAAATGCTACTAAAAACAGTGACAGCGACTATTTATTTCCCGAGTGGTTTCCCCTCAACTAAAATAGTCGCTGTCACTATTTAGGGGTTAATTATCAAGGTCTAATTTCTTCCGAAATAGACGAGGATCAGGCCGGTTATGATCGATGCAAACCCCAGTATCCTGAGTGTTCTGCCGGGGAGGTCATACACCTTCATGAGATAATCCTTGATCTTCTCGGGAAAAGCGAAATAAGGAAGGCCTTCTATTATCAGAATCATTCCTATAACACAGAGGAAAAATTTCATTGTTTATCGATCACCTCTCTCTGCCTTTTTTGCCATATTCCATAGATTGTCCATCTCTTTCAGAGAGACATCGCGTGCAGACTTTCCATTCTTTTTTAACCTCTCCTCAACAAATGAGAATCTCCCTGCGAACTTTTTCAATGAAGATCTGAGGGCATTTTCAGGATCTGTTTCAGTGAAGCGGCACAGATTAACAAGCGAGAGAAACATGTCACCTATCTCGTTTTCCATGCGATCTTTCTTTCCGCCCGCGATGGCCTCCTTAAGCTCTGCCATCTCTTCGTCAATCTTTTCCATGACACCGGTTGTGTCTTTCCAGTCAAAGCCCTCTCTGGATGCCCTGCCGGTTACTTTGTGTGCCGTCATGAGGAGAGGCATGGAGCGCGGGATGCCCCGGAGAAGGGATGCATCCTTTGTTTCCTTTTTCCCCTCGAGGCTCTTTATCTCTTTCCAGTTGGACAGGATCTCTTCCACATCGTGGACTTCTGTGTCCCCGAAAACATGAGGATGACGGCGTATCATCTTTTCCGATATAACATCCACTACATCGGATATATTAAATTCGCCCTTTTCTTCCGATAGCTTTGCCAGAAACAGTATCTGGAAGAGGACATCTCCGAGCTCTTCCTTCAGGGCATCAGGGGAACCGTCGTCTATCGCGTCGATGACCTCGTATGCCTCCTCCATCAGGTATCTTCCGACATCCTCTTTTTTCTGCTGCCGGTCCCACAGGCATCCGTCCGGCGCCTTTAACCTGTCAATAATTTCCGTGATTTTGCTGAAACTATATTTCTGCTGATCTTTCAATCGGCCATTGCCCCCTTTCTTTCAGGACATCGCGATAGACCGCGAGAGCCTCGTTAACTGCGGGCATTCCCGCATACGTTGCAAGCTGGAAGAAGACTTCGGCCAGCTTTGCCGGATCACAACCGACATTCAGCGCCGCATTGACATGCAATCGCAGCTCAT
>CAYLXS010000018.1:0-18072 GCA_964387765.1 uncultured Syntrophaceae bacterium | reverse complement strand
TGGTACATCAGACGCGTTCAGGTTTTCCATGAGGGAAGGTGTGTCGTATCTGGAATGTCTGGCACTTAGCGGGTGCGATTTTATAACCCACGCGTTTTGCACCAGGTGGGGCGGCACAAGCGAGGGAAGGCTGGCTGATCTCAACTTTGGCACGCGTTCGGGTGATACTGAAGGACACCTGTTAAAAAACAGGGAAATACTCTGCTCCGCCTTTGACATCCAGGAACAAAATCTCGTTACCGTCCATCAGGTTCATGGAGACAGGATTCTGATTATTGGTGAAAAGACGAGGGACTGGCGCCATGGTGGAACACTCGAATATGACGGCATTATTTCAGCGATGCCCGGCGTGTCTATCGGTATAAAGACGGCCGATTGTGTTCCGGTGTTTCTTGCCGACCGTGCAAAGCGGGTAGTAGGGGCAGTGCACGCGGGATGGAAGGGAACATCCCTGGAGATTGCCGCAAAGGCCGTCGGTGTTTTCATAAAAGAATTTGGCTCCACGCCTGCGAACATCCTGGCTGTTATAGGTCCCTCCATAGGTCCCTGTTGCTACGAGGTTGATGAATCTGTTTTCCATAACTTTGATAACAACCAGAGTAGAGAGTCTTTCTTAATCGAAGGTAAAAAAGAGGGGAAATGGATGCTTGACCTGCCCGCTGCCAACAGGTCCCAGTTGCTTGACGCGGGTGTTTCTCCTGACAATATATTTTCTGCTGATATCTGCACGTCCTGTAGCGGAGACACATTTTTCTCACACAGGGGGGAGAACGGTGATACGGGAAGACAGATTAATTTTATAATGCTGCGATAGGCTGCCCGCCTGGCATAACATGAAAAAATCCCTTGACATGTACGCTGGTTTAATATAAACGGTGCTTTCATTAAGGTTGCGTGGTAAATCCTTCCTTCCGAAGTATTTCAGGAGACCAGATTAGCTACCGGAAATAAGAGAACATTGTAACGGCATTATGGATGCCGGAAGTCTTTTAACAATTCCAAATCTGTTTCACTGTAACCCCAGTGATTTGTTCTGCGGCGAAATCAACTGTATTCGCAATATTTAGATTTTTTAAAAGTTTATACTTCGAAGAAATTCTGCTTCATTTCCAGGACCTGTTTTTATGCTTTTCATAAGTTTTCAAGGAGATAAAGATATATAATACAATACCCGCCTGAGTTGGGGGGATATGCATCCCCTGAAGAATAAATATTAAAACCTGATGTGAAACCACATAATAAAGGGAAAATATATGAACATTTCAGAGGTCAAAACCAAATCCATAGGTGAACTTAGTGAATTGGCGAAGGGGCTTAACATAGATGGTACGAGCGGGATGAAAAGGCAGGATCTCATCTTCGCAATTCTCCAGTACCAGACGGAGAAAAACGGTGTCATTACAGGAGAAGGCGTTCTGGAAACACTTCCTGATGGATTCGGATTTCTCAGGTCGGTAAGTTACAACTATTTTCCGGGACCCGATGATATCTATGTTTCTCCTTCTCAGATACGCAGGTTCGGAATGAGAACGGGAGACACAGTATGTGGAGAGGTGAGACCTCCGAAAGCCGGTGAGAAATATTTTGCCCTCCTGAAGGTGGAATCCATAAATTTTGAGGCTCCGGAGGCGGCCAGGGGCAAGATACTCTTTGACAATTTGACCCCCCTGTATCCCGAAGAAAAGTGGATGCTGGAATCGGATCCTGAGAACTACTCGACAAGGGTTATGGATATTTTTACACCAATAGGTAAAGGGCAGAGGGGGCTTATCGTATCGCCACCCAGAACAGGGAAAACAGTCCTCCTGAAAGATATCGCCAACAGTATTACCTCGAATCATCCGGACGCCATCCTGATGGTTCTCCTGATAGATGAACGGCCTGAAGAAGTGACCGATATGGAAAGAAGTGTTTCCGGCGAAGTTATCTCTTCAACCTTTGATGAAACTGCCACACGGCATGTCCAGGTTGCAGAGATGGTTATTGAAAAGGCCAAACGACTGGTTGAGCACAACAGAGATGTTGTTATACTTCTGGACAGTATTACCAGACTTGCCAGGGCCTATAACTCCGTTGTGCCGCCAAGCGGGAAGGTGCTTTCCGGAGGGGTTGATTCCAATGCCCTGCACAAACCGAAGAGATTTTTCGGAGCCGCGAGGAACATTGAAGAGGGTGGCAGCCTCACAATAATCTCGACGGCCCTTATCGACACAGGAAGCCGGATGGATGATGTTATCTTTGAAGAGTTCAAGGGAACGGGGAATATGGAGCTGCATCTCGACAGAAGAATCTCAGACAGACGTATCTTTCCCGCGTTCGATCTTGTCCATTCCGGCACAAGAAAAGAAGAGATGTTGATCGAGAAGGACAATCTGAACAGAATATGGATACTGAGGAGACTGCTGCAGGAGATGAACCCCGTGGATGCCATGGAATTTATCATCGATAAAATACGAAAGACAAGCACCAACAAAGAATTCTTTGCATTGATGAACCAGCAATAAATAAGTTCAGGAATTATTTCCTTGAAATTCCTTTTAAGATGGATATAATAGCGACTTTTCAAGTACCGAGGGAGGCTGACAGAAATTATGAAAAAGAATATTCACCCGGAATATAAGAAAGCAACAATAACATGTGTATGCGGAAATGTTATTGAGACCAGATCCACCAAAGGTGATACCAAGGTTGAGATATGCTCAAAGTGCCACCCGTTTTTTACTGGAAAGCAGAAAATAATGGATACCGCTGGAAGGATAGAGAAGTTTAATCGCAGGTATGCCAACCTTGAGAAGAAGTAACAGGTGTAACTGATCAGGCACAAAGAGGTTTTGTTTCTGCTGACAATTCTTTGCGAGGCGATTCCTTTTTTCTTTGTGCCTTTACGACTCTGAACAGTTGCCTTTTATCAGGCATGTTCCGGCCCGCTCGAGGCTGTCCGTTTAGAACCACCTCCTTCTGAAGAAAATCCTCACAAATAAACAGAATCATCAATATAGGAAGAGCAGTATGCTGACAAAGCTCAGGGGAATAGAAGAAAGATATCAAGATCTGGAAGAATTGTTGAGTGATCCCGCTGTAATCGGCAATTATGGTGAATACCGGAAGTATGCCAAAGAACATGCCGGCATTTCCGATATTGTGCAGACCTATAGAGAGTATAAGGATGTAACATCCCAGATCGAGGACAATAAAAATCTCCTCAAAGATGGTGATGAAGAATTGCGGGAGATGGCAAAAGAAGAGATCCCTCAGTTGTTGGGGAAACTGCAGACTTTGGAGGGAAAGTTGAAAATACTTTTGCTTCCAACAGATCCAAATGACGAGAGAAATGTCTTTCTGGAAATAAGGGCCGGTACGGGAGGAGATGAGGCAGGACTTTTTGCCGGAGATCTTTTCAGAATGTATACCAGGTATGCGGAAAGATGTAACTGGAAAGTGGAGGTTATAAGCTCCAGCCTGTCTGGAGGTGTGGGAGGATTTAAGGAAGCCATACTGCTTGTAGAGGGAAGTGGCGCGTACAGCAGGTTGAAATATGAAAGTGGAGTTCACCGCGTGCAGAGAGTTCCCGTTACCGAGGCTCAGGGGAGGATCCATACATCTGCTGTAACCGTGGCGGTTCTTCCTGAGGCGGAAGAAGTGGAAGTGAATATTGATCCGAATGACCTCAGGATAGACGTCTATCGTTCCACAGGTCATGGGGGACAGAGCGTCAACACCACAGATTCCGCGGTAAGGATTACTCATCTTCCAACGGGGCTTGTGGTAACCTGCCAGGATGAAAAATCGCAGCATAAAAACAAGGCAAAGGCCCTCAATGTGCTTCGGGCCAGGCTTTTTAAACGGGTAAATGAGGAGCAGAATGCCGCGATCTCTGAGACGAGGAAACAACAGGTTGGAAGTGGAGACAGGAGTCAGAGGATACGAACCTACAATTTCCCGCAGGGGCGGATAACAGATCACAGGATCGGGCTTACCATGTATAATCTGGAAAATATTCTCGATGGAGATATCAACGCCATTATTGATGCCCTCAGCACTCACTATCAGGCCGAAGCCCTGAAATCCCCCGCTGTGTGACAGGGCGGATTATCCGATCGTCAAGTTTTCCATTTGACTTTTTAAAAATCCTGTTATAGAAGTACACATGTTTTCTTGAAAGGGAAGTCGTAGATGACAGATTTTTCCGTGAAAGGGCTTTTGAATTTATCCAGCTTGCTTAGCCTCACTCTTAGCAGGGGTAAATACCCGCGGCCTGTCATCTCTGTGGTATAACGAAACAACAGATAAAGATTTGAAGGGCCATGGGCGAAAGTCTCATGGCTTTTTTTGTGGGGAAAGCAATGGCAATGCACGAAGTAATATGGCATGGCAGGGGTGGTCAGGGGGTTGTCCTGGCGGCGCAGATCCTAGCGGAAGCCGCTTACATTCAGGGGTTCCCCGGGGTTACATCCGCACCCACCTTCGGGCCGGAGAGGAGAGGCGCGCCACTCACTGCCTCAACGAGGATATCGGACGGGCCGGTCAGGACCTTTTCGCAGATCGCGTCTGCCGATATTGCAGTCATTCTGGATGAATCCCTCCTTGAGATCGCAACCGGCGAAGGAAAGATTAAAAAAAATGGCCTGGTCATTATTAACACAACTCTGACGCCGGAGCAGATCGGGATCGACGGGGACTTTTCGATAGCAACTGTCGACGCCGCCGGTATAGCAAGAGAGCATCATCTCAGCATGAGAGGGGTTCCTGTTATAAATACCCCTCTTCTCGGGGCGCTCTCCATGGTATCGGGTCTTGTCTCTCTTGAAAGCATTGAAAAAGGACTAAAGGAAAAAATGCCGCGGGGCAGGGCCTCCTTTAATTTTCAGGCCATCCGGACGGCCTTTGAAAGAACGCTTTATATAAAAAGCAATCCGAAGCTATAGACTCGAAACTCAGGAGAAGAAACGAGAATGAAAGATACTGACACGAATATATCAGGCGTCTGCACACCGGCTGTGGGTGAGGCGGGCAAGACAGGCGAGTGGAGAGACGCAAGGCCTGTAATCGACAGCACGAAATGCATACCGGAAGTCAAGGGCAAACCGGCCTGCTTCCTGTGCTGGCTCTATTGTCCGGATGGAGTTGTGTCGATGACGATACCGGTTGAGATCAACATGGATTACTGCAAGGGATGCGGTATCTGCGCGGAGGAATGCCCCGCCAACGCTATAAAGATGGTAAGAGAGGCGGATATTGATGAATGAGGTCCGTATTATCACGGGAAATGAAGCAGCAGCACTGGCGGTAAAACTTGCCAGGCCCGGCGTCATCGCAGCCTATCCTATAACACCACAGACCAGCCTCGCGGAGAAATTGTCCGAATATGTTGAAAGAGGGGATCTGAAAGCGGAATATGTCAGGGTGGAGAGCGAGCACTCTTCTCTGACAGTCTGCATATCGGCATCTGCAGTGGGTGCGAGGGTGTTTACAGCGACAAGCTCCAATGGTCTTCTCTATATGCATGAGCAGCTGCACTGGGCGGCGGGTTCCAGGTTGCCGGTCGTCATGTGCTGCGTGAACAGAGGGGTGGGGGCTCCCTGGTCCATCTTTAATGATCAGCAGGACTCCTTTTCGCAGAGAGACACGGGATGGATACAGATATACTGCAGAAACAATCAAGAGATCCTCGACACTATCATACAGGCATACCGCATAGCGGAAGAGGTTTATCTGCCGGTGATGGTCTGTTATGACGGTTTTATCCTCTCTCATACGATGATGCCCGTGGAGATACCGGATACCGAGATGGTAGAGAAATTTCTACCTCCATACAGGCCCCATACTATTCTTTCCCCGGATAATCCTAAAACAATCAACCCTGTGTTTTTTCCGACAAGGAGGAAAAACTCGGAAGGTATTCTCTGCGATGGGTATATGGAAATGAGATACAAGCTGCAGGCCGCTTTCGAAAAATCCAGAGAGGTAATTAAGACAGCAAGCAAGGAATGGGCCGAGCTGTCAGGGCGGAACCACGGGGGTATGATCTGGGAATATATGACCGAAGATGCCGAGTTGATACTGACGGGAATGGGCTCCATTGCTACCGAGGCCACACTCGCCGCTGACGTGCTGCGTGCTGAAGGAATCAGAGCCGGTGTTGTGGGAATCAGGGCATACAGACCTTTTCCAAAGGAGGAGGTTGTGCAGGCATTTAGAAAGGCAACAGCCATCGCGATCTTTGAAAAGTGCATAAGCTACGGTTACGAGGGGGGCGTCTGCTCAGACCTGAAAGCTGCCTTTTACGGCACAGATATCAAGGCTCCCATTCACGATTACATAGCGGGACTGGGAGGAAGAGATGTCAAGACCGGAGAGATTGTGGATGCAGCAAGGGCAACCCTCGAAACTATCAGGGCCGGGGAGACTGACAACAAAACAGTATGGCTCAACTGCCATACGGGGGGATAAGACCACAGGCGGAAGGCTGAAGTCAACTCGCAACCCGTAACTCGAAACCCGTAACTCAGAACATAACAGGACAAAAAAATGCATGAAAACATATTCAAGATAAATGAAAAGGAGTATATCCTGCCGGGAAGCAGGGCATGCCAGGGATGCGGACTTGCTCTTGCGTACAGATACATACTCAAGGCTCTAAGGGAAAACACGATCGTGGCGATACCCCCGAGCTGCCTGTGCGTGCTGCATGGATTGTATCCTACCACATCCACGATCGTACCAGCTCTTAATACTACTTTTGCAAGTAACGCGGCATCTGCCTCCGGAATCGTGGCAGGCCTTAATGCACTCAATAAAACGGATATGACCGTCCTGGCCCTTTCCGGGGACGGCGGGACCTATGACATTGGTCTACAATCTCTAAGCGGCGCAGCGGAGAGAAACACCGACTTTATATTCGCATGTTATGATAACGAAGGTTACATGAATACGGGGACACAGCGCTCCGGAGCGACACCCATGGGTGCCATAACCACAACCACGCCCATCCTGACAAAACAAGAGCCTAAGAAGGATATTCTGAAGATAATGGAGGCGCATAATCTTCCCTATCTCGCTACAGTCTCGCCTTCCTATCCGGCTGATCTGTATGACAAATTCGTCAAGGCCAAGAGGATAAGAGGAACGCGGTACATCCATATTGACACCCCCTGCCCTCCGGGATGGGGTTTTCCTACAAAGAATACTGTTAAGATTGGAAAGCTTGCCGTTGAAACGGGCCTGTTCATTCTCTTCGAGATAGAAAACGGTCGGTTTCGTTTCACCGGCAGGAGCAAAACCATGGCAGAAAGGGGAAAACTTGTCCCCCTCGTCAATTATGTGGAGAGACAGGAAAGATTCAAAAAGATGAGCATCGAACAGTTGGGCAAGTTCCAGTCGTCGGTGAACAGCCGGTGGAATGAATGCCTGAAACGGGCAGAGGGGTAATAAAAAAGTTCACAGTTGCCGGTTTACAGTTAAAAAAGGCGGTTAGTAAATCGCAGGGTGGATTAAGAAAAGCAGGTTGTTTAGACTGAAGACCTTTAGGCTATAAAAAAAATAACATCCGTTAGCCTGCCTTCAGTCTAATCAAAATTTTTTGCTATCATCTTCGCGTATCTCCGCGCGGCTCCCCTGTTGGAAACGACTATCTCACGTCCCGATTCTCCTTTTATACGGAGGGTTTCCGGATCGCCCATCAGTTTCAGCATCTCACTTAGCAGTTCATCGCCGTTCCTGACAACAATGCCGCCTCCTGCCGTCTCAAGTCTTTCTCGCTCATCCATAAAATCTTCCATTGAAGGACCATAGAGAACGACCTTTCCCCATGCGGCGGGTTCCAGTATATTCTGTCCTCCCCTGGGGACCAGGCTTCCTCCGCAGAATACCATGGTGGCCAGGCTGTAAACCTTGAAGAGTTCTCCTATAACATCAACAATGATGATCCGCCGGCCGGAACGCCTCTCGCCCCCGTTTATCTCTGTCATAGTAATGCAGTCATCAAAGCCCGCGTCCTTCGCAAGGGAAAGTACATCGTTGCCCCTCTCGGGATGCCGCGGGACAATAATCATAAGCATATCAGGATATCTTTCAAGCAGGCCCCGATAGGCTTTAAGAACCACATCGTCCTCGCCTTCATGCGTACTGCCCGCCACGAAGACTTTTGCTCCGGGGGATATATCCAGCTTCACCGCAATCTCATCCCTCAGAAAATCATCCGCCCTTGCAGCGAGGCTGTCATACTTTGCGTTTCCCAAAACATGGATCCTGGATGGTTTCACTCCCAGGGACTCCAATCTCGAGGCGTCAATCGTGGATATGGTTCCTATCGTGTCAAGCATATTCATGATCCGCTTCCAGAAAAAATTTATTCTTCTGTATCGCCTGAAGGAGCGGGGAGAAATACGGCCATTTACCATCACAACGCGGGTTCCCCTCTTCCTGCAGGCACGGATGAAATTGGGCCATATTTCCGTCTCAACCGGAACAAATATATCCGGGTTCACCCTGTCCATGACTTTTCTGATAACAATGGGGATGTCGAGGGGATAGTAGATATGTGCTGTGGCATCAGTGACCAGACGGCGCGCCATTTCCTGGCCGGTCTCCGTGCTTGTGGAGAGGACAATGCATGCCTCGGGATACATCTCTCTCAGCGACGAAATTATGGGAGCGGCAGCGGTAACCTCTCCTACCGACACTGCATGCACCCATATCCGGGGTGAACCCCTCATCTCTTCGAAGACCTTCCTCGGTATGAACCCGAATTTGGGACCGATGCTCTTCCTGTATTTTCCAGCAAATACAATCTTCACCGCAAAAAATGGTATAAGAAAAAAAGCTGCGATAAACAGCAATATATTATAAAGAAGGTAAATCATAGTCGGTGGAACATAATGGTCTTTTGGTCTTCTGTCAAGCCTTCACAAAACGGATTGACAGGCACAACAAAAAATAATAGAGTTCACCCTTAAAATAAGCAGAGAGGAAAACCCATCATGACACGAACAAACAAGGTTTATATACTGGTAGCCATTCTTTTTATTCTTATTACAATTGCGGGATGCGCAAAGTATGAGAAAAAAGTTGTCCCCTTCAAGATGCCGAATGCCTACTCAAACGCGACAGAGGTGGCGGGTGCCACCATAGCGGCCAAGTTATACACCGGGGAGGAAGCGAAGGCTGCTTTCGGATTTGATATAATAGGTTCGGGTGTGCTTCCCGTTCAAGTGATCTTCGACAACAGGGGAGAACATCCCCTGAAAGTTATTGCGGGCAGGACTTATCTCGTGGATATACAGAATAATCTATGGCCGATTCTTGATCAGGAAACAGCTTATGACAGGATGACAAAGGAGTCGGAATACGGAGAAGTTCTCCCGGAAGGGGCAAAATCCAGTCTGCTGGCAGGCGCGGCTGGTGCTGTTATCGGCGCGGCGATAGGCATAGTTACAGGGACCAGTATCGGTGAAGCGGCGGGCAAGGGAGCTGCCATCGGAGCAGCCGCGGGGCTTACCATGGGCGGGGCCAAGGGATTAACCGATGAAAAGGCACCCCGTCAGATAGGCGAGGATCTGCATAACAGATCTCTTGAAAACAGGCCTGTGCCTTCAGGTGACATATCTCACGGTTTTATATTTTTCCCGGGAGAGGCAAAAGAGCAGGCAAAGGAACTGCGGCTGACCATCAAGGAAGTTGACACGAGTGTAGTACATAACCTCACCATGAAATTCTGATATGAAGAAGATCGCGCCATCCATACTATCCGCCGATTTCAGCAGAATCGGTGAGGAAATCCTCGCAGTTGAAGACGCCGGGGTGGATCTGATCCACGTGGATGTCATGGATGGACATTTTGTCCCGAATATAACCATAGGTCCTCCTGTCGTGGCATCCATAAAGAAAACAGCGCATGTCCCCCTTGATGTTCACCTGATGATAGAGGCCCCCGACAGATATATTCAAAGCTTCGCGGACGCGGGCAGTGACATTATTACCGTGCATGCAGAAGCAACGGTTCACCTTCACCGGGCAATTCACCTGATCAGGGAAACAGGGGTTAAAGCCGGCGTTGCGCTCAACCCCGCGACCCCGCTTGCCGGCATTGAACATGTTATCAGTGACATTAACCTGTTGCTTATCATGACTGTGAACCCTGGATTCGGGGGACAGAAATTTATAAAAAGCATGTTACCCAAGATAAGGGCGGCAAGGGACATGATCGACCGCGTCTCACCCGATGTCCTTCTCGAAGTGGACGGGGGGATCACCCTTCAGAACATAGAAGCTGTGAAAGAGGCTGGTGTCGATATCTTTGTCGCGGGCTCCAGCATATTTCTCAGTGGGGATTACGGGCAAACGATAAAAAAGATGAGGGCGATCCTGGGTGATTGATCATAACCCGCAACCCGAAACCTGAATTATGCACATCATCATAGACGGATATAATCTCATAAGACAATCAGACTCCCTGAGACGCCTCGAAAAGTTCAGCCTGGAAGAGGGCCGTAACGGGTTGATAAAGAGGGTCGCCGGCTACAAAAAGCTGAAGAATCACAAGATAACAGTGGTTTTCGACGGATGGATAAATGGGTCTGCCATAGAAGAACGACTCAGGGAGGATGGCGTCTACATTGTGTATTCCAGGAAGGGTGAAACCGCGGATGAGGTCATAAAAAAGATGGCAAGGGCGGAAAGAGGAGGAGAGATCATTGTTGTTACATCCGACAGAGACGTGGCGGATTCAGTTGTGAGAGCAGGCGGTGTGGCAATATCTTCACCTGAATTCGAGACAAGAATGAAGGAAGAGGAAATGATGGCGATGATCCAGAGCGGAGAACCCTGCATCGATGATGATTACGATATCCCGAAATCCGGAACCAGAAAGAAGGGCACCGCAAGGAGAAAATCTAAAAGGGAGAGACAGGCACAGAGAAGATTGATCAAGCTTTAAGGGTAACAACTCAGCCTTAACTCCTAAGCCATGTCGTGGTATTTCATCACCGCCGGCACATACCTGTGATCAGGCGTTTCAATGCGAGCTGCGGGTCTATGCCGGAGGACTTCATTGCAAGATCCAGATCAGCAAGGCGTTTCATATAATCGATAAGTTCTTCCCGGGAAAATCTGCCGGCATTTTTAAAGGTCTTATAGATCACATAGGGATGCTGGGTTGCAAGCCATTTGCTCTTACGGCCATATTTGTCGACCATATTTTTCACCGAGGGATAGATCCCGGCTTGAAATGTTCCATAACTCATCCCGGGGCGGAAGGCGGGGATTTCTCCCGACTCAAGGATTATGTTTCCCTGAAGCAGAAGCCTTGTTTCCCTCGCTATCATCGAGAGTATAAGGATGTGGTTGACTCCCTGATCAAAAAGCTGTTGGAGGGTCTGGAATGCCTTGCCGGCATTTTTTTCCACAATGGCTGAGGTGAGATCAAAGACCGAATCCTCCGCGGTCTTCTTCACAACCGCATCTATGTCGTTTCTATCGATGGTTTCCCTGTCTCCAGCGTATGCGATCAGCTTTTCAACCTCTTTCAGGGAATCCCGGAGATTGAGCCCCGTCTTTTCGCCCAGCGCGAGAAGGGCATCCGGTGTGAGTCTTTTTCCTTTTTTTGCAAGGGTGTTCTTCACTGTGTCCATAAAAAGGCCCTTTTGTCCTGATTCACTCCTGGATTTTAAGAAGGAAAGGACGACTCCAACATCGGTGATGGTTTTGAAAAGTCTCTTTCTTTTATCAACCGCGCCGGCGGTCATGATCAGACAATTGCCATCGGGAATACCACCCTTCAACACGCCTTCAAGCCTGTCTGTATCCTTCAGTTTTCCTCCCCCTGTAATCTTGAGCCTGTTGCACAGATCTATCACCCTTGGAAGCCATTTTCCCCTGTCCGGTCCTGTCGCACTACCAGTTGCGCTCTTCCATTCATCATCGGAGATCTTTTTCCACTGCTCATCCTCCAGGTCTTCGATGGTCCAGCCCGCCATTTCCATAAGGGAGACAAACGCCCTCGCGGCCCTGCGGGGTTCTTTTTCAATATTTGAGGTAATTTCTCTTATCACGTCGGCCGACGAGGCCTTTGAATGAAAGAGGCGGGTGTCTCTTACAAGTACCACTTTTTTACCGGGTATGAGAGGCGGGGTGAGGAGGGAATTACAGATGGCATCTATATCTTCGTCTTCTCCCTCGAGATGAAAAAGATTGAGGTCTTTCTGGCCCGGGGGAAGAATGCCGTCTATGATCCGATTCATGGCATCCTCCACGAGATAATCCTCATCGCCGTATATGAGATAGCAGGGAGCCGTTTTGCCCCTGCCAATATCGCCAAGGATTGTCTTCAATGTTCCTTGCATGTCAGATGTTAGAGGTACTCAGAGTATTACGAATTTTTGTATATGCCTTACCACCTGGTCGGGCTCATCGATTACCTGAATAAGATCGAGGTCCTCTTCAGATATCTTTCCCTCCGGCAGCATGGTTTTCTTTATCCAGTCCATAAGCCCACCCCAGTATTCGCTTCCCATAAGGATTACCGGGAAGCTTCTTATCCGCTTCGTCTGAATAAGGGTAATGGCCTCAAAGAATTCATCCATTGTGCCGAATCCCCCGGGAAAGATAATATAGGCCATGGCATACTTGACAAACATGACCTTCCGAATAAAGAAATATTTGTAAGCAATATTTATATTGGCGTAGGAGTTGGGAGTCTGCTCAAAGGGAAGCTGGATGTTCATACCGACCGATCTGGCGCCGGCTTCACTGGCACCACGGTTGGCAGCCTCCATAATGCCCGGTCCACCACCAGTAATTACACTGAATCCCTCTTCACCGAGAAGACGGGCAACCTCCCGGGCTTTCTCATAATATCTGTCTCCGGGAGCCTCTCTGGCCGACCCGAATATGCTCACGGCGTGTCCGATCTCTGAAAGCTCTTCGATGGCTTCCACAAATTCCGCCATGATCCGGAAGACACGCCACGACTCATCAACAGACAGGGCATCCACTATATACTGTTTTTCTTCCATAGCTCCTCCAGAAAATGCCCGGCGGTTAGATCAGGGGGAATCATTCCTGCATAACATAATTCCCCACTAAATCCATTCGCTGAAAGCCGTCTATTTCGACCACTTTTTTCTTCTCGCTGCCTTGGCTACTCTTCTTCGCGCTTCCAGGGCCTTTCTCTTCTTCTTTACAGATGGTTTCTCATAAGCCCTGCGCAACTTGAGCTCCTTAAAAAACCCGTTCTTTGAAAGTTTGTTTTTCAGTATTTTTAAGGCTCTTTCAACATCGTTTTCAAACACCCTTACTTCCAAGAACTATCACCTCCTTCTTTAAAGACAAGAAAAGGGGCAGAACAACCTTGCAATAAAGTTGCCTTCCACCCCCTGCTTTTATCTATATATTGTTATCACTCTCCATGCACAACAACCTTCAAGGTCTCTATAAACTCTCTGTTTTCCTCTTCTGTTCCGACCGTTACCCTCATACAGTTTTTTAGGATATCAGGGGATGTAAAGCTTTTTACCAGTACCCCCCTGTCAACCAACTGCCCATATACATCATCTTTTTCCATAAAACAACTAAAAAGGATAAAATTAGCGTCTGAAGGGTAGGGATTAATCCCCTCAATGGCTGTCAACTCGTCAAAGAGCCATTTTCTGTTGGAAATAATTTTGTCTGTCAACTCCAGAAAATCCCCGCTGTGCTCAACAAACAAACTCCCAACTACCTGTGAAAAGATGTTCACATTATAGGGCAATCTCACTTTATTCAAGTGGTGAACCAGCAAAGGATGTCCTATGAGAATGCCCAGCCTCAGGGCCGCCAGTCCCACTTTGGAGAGGGTTCTCAATATTACAAGATTATCCCACCGGTCAAGGTCGCGCAGAAATGTCTTCCCCGAAAAGTTGAAGTAGGCCTCATCGAGCACCACAAGACCGCTGGATGCCTCCAGAATCTTTTCAATATCACCCCTGCCAAAGCATTTGCCCGTGGGGTTGTTGGGATAACTGAGAAATGTGATAGGAGGCTTTTTATCGGATATTATGTCAAGCATTGCGTCTATATCCAACTCCAACCGGTCATCCAGGGGCACTTCGATGATACTGTGCCCAGTGTTCAGCGCGCATATCCTGTACATGGCAAAGGTGGGGGTCGGAAACATGACACTGCCTGACGGAGAAGTGCTGACGGATGTCAGCAATATATGGATAAGTTCATCCGATCCGTTCCCAATAAGAATCATATCTTCATCCACCCCGTAATACCGCGCGAAATCCCTCTTCAGGCCGGGGGAACCGGGGGCAGGATAGCGGTTGAGGGACACGGCCTCGAGACGTTCCAGAATCATGTGTTTGAGACCGGGGGGCAGGGGATAGGGATTTTCGTTGGCGTCAAGTTTGATCCTGCACACAGTTTCTTCCGCGGGATAGGCCTCCTGCGAAAGCACAGCATTTTTTATAATCTTTTCAATGTTCACTCTTTGCCTCTCTGCCTTTCATATTCCACTCGTCACTCGAATATTTGCTCTCAATGAGATTGTCTCTGAGTGTCTCCTCTTCGAGAGACAACCTCCCCTCTATCAGGTGTATGCTCAAGACCTCTTCAAACCCCGCCGCAATGTTACTGCACAAAGTATCTATTCCGATACTATCTCCAGCAATCTGACGGATGGAAGTAACAGATGCCTCGAGCTTTTTCACTTCCATGGCAGCATTGTTTGTTGTTATTGCCGCACAGACCGCCACCGGATCAAAATCCATCAAAAGGGATCCGTGCTGCAGGAACATGCCCTTTGCCCTTACCTGGGCACTTCCGCAGATCTTTTTACCATCTGCGAGGAGTTCATTCTTATATGCGGCAGCAAAACAGAAGGCTCCCGCGGATTCTCTTCCGGTTCGGCCCTCTGTCACCATTTTTGCTCCAACTCCTGATTTCTCAAGGCCTCTTATTATACACCCGCTTATTATCCTGTACGTTTCGACAATATTTGAGGAAAAATGCGGGCTGTTTTCTCCGGCCACGAGAGAATAGGTCAGATCATCCCCATGAAGAACCGCTCGCCCCCCTGTGGGTCGTCTGACTATATCCATACCCCTGTCGCGGCAATATCCGCAATTTATCTCCCTTTCCGCATCCTGAAAATATCCCAGTGATACAGCCGGCCTCTTCCAGCCATAGAACCGGAGGGTTGGAGCCATTTTTCTCTGTCGGCCTGCCCTGAATATGGCCTCATCGATGGCCATATTTTCAAAAGAATCACAACGTTCGAAAGGGATGATCCTCCACTTGTTCACCTGATCTGATGTCAACAGACAAACTCCTGAATTATAAATTCTCGTACTTACCGCGCAGGAACGAATAAGGGGTGGTTCCTGCTCCTTCAGCCTGAATACCTGCAGTCTGTCCACCTGAGCAGCTACATAAGTTTTACAGTATCCTCAGATCCTTGGGCATCTTAGTCAGGATCTCGCATCCATCTTTTTCAACCATGAAAGTGTCTTCTATCCTTACTCCCCACAGCCCCGGTATATAAATGCCAGGTTCCACGGTAATGACCATTCCTTCTTCGAGAACATCTTTTGCCCGCTCGGATAGTCTTGGTGGCTCATGGACGTTAAGTCCCACGCCATGTCCTGTACCATGTGAAAAATATTCGCCATAACCGGCATCAGTGATATGTTCTCTGGCAATCCCGTCGATATCTCTGCAGGGAATTCCCGCCTTTACGGCATCCACTGCTTTATCATGCGCATCCTTTACGATAGTGTACACAGCGGCCTGTTTTTCAGTCACACTCCGGATGGCAAAGGTGCATGTCTCGTCGGAGTGATAGCCCCTGTACACAGTTCCATAATCTATTGTCAAAAAATCACCGTCTTGTATCTCCCTGGGGCCTGGAACCGCGTGGGGGAGAGCCGAGTTGGAGCCGGAGGCCACGATGGTTTCGAAAGACAGTTTTTCACTCCCGGCCTCTCTCATCTTCATTTCCAGGATGGATGCAATATCTCTTTCAGTGATACCGGGCCTGATGTGTCCCACCGTTTCCTCGAGGGCGCGTGCCGCCATTATTGCGGCCTGTCTGAGAAGAGAAACCTCCCCGCCATCCTTTATCATCCTTATGCGCTCAATCTCCCCCGACAGAGGTTTCAGGGATACACCTTTCACCCGGTCCTTCAGTTTAAGATAGCTGCTCAGATCAATCGCCGGTGACTCAATACCCACCCTTTTCAGCTGCAGATCAGAGATTATTCCGGCAATGCCTTCCATCCTGTCACTGAATTTAATGATATCACAGCCCGTCGCTTCGGCCTTCGCCTGCGTTGTATATCTTCCATCCACGAGAAGAAGGGTTTTTGCTCCGCTTACCAAAAGGGCCCCGTCACTCCCCGCAAACCCTGTAAGATAGCGGATATTTGCCTCTTCGAAAAAAAGCATGCCTGCCACATCAAATCCGGACAGCATCGATTGTACGCGTTCAATCCGTCTTTCCCGCGCGGAAGATTCACTGCCCTCTTTTTTCTCGTAATCCATTCAACCACCTTTCCAGCTCATCGATAACCGGTCCCCATCCCTTTTCCATCAGGTATTTCACATGCTTCGCGTATTTTCCGGCTTCAACATTTTCCGGGTCGTTTTCCAGTATCCTGCCAAGTACATCACTTGCCGTTTTGAAGTAGCCCTGTTTTATATACAGTCTGGCCAGGGTGATGGTGTCAAAATTTGCCGGCATATCGGCAGGTTCATCTCCATCTTCTATGGTAATGCCCTGCAATGAAGCAATCTTTTCAGATGCACGCCCGGATGCGGGTAGGTCAGTGTTCAGCGCTACGAATTTCATATAGGCATCTGTCGCCTCTTTTATCATTCCCTCCCGGTTGTACGCGTCTCCCAGTACCTCATAAACCCTCGACTGACCCCTCACAATATCGAGCCACTGTTCAAGGATCTCCTCAGCTTCTGCCGGTTTTCCCATCCTGGCCCGGCACGAGGCAATGGCAAGACAGGCATCCATGTCCCCCGGAAAGCGGTTCAATCTTTCCTCCGCGAGGGCAATGGCGTCATCATACAGTTCTTCATCCGCTTTTGCCCTGATATCCGACAAAAAAGATTTCCTGTCTTCAAGGTATGTCCTGTCCATAATGCCTGCCTTTAACCTGGGCCTTATTACCGGTAATTTTCTGAAAAATCAATTGACATAATTCATACCGCAGTGATATTGCACTTATCCTTATTTGATTTACCAATATCTTTCAATGGAAAATTTTGATGGCTTCACAAAATATTCAGTTTATAAAATATCTCTTTGTATGCTCCCTGCTGCTCGCCAATATTCTTGCGTGCAAGATAATTACAGTAGGGGGGCTGGTGCTGCCCGCGGCGATCATTGTCTATCCTCTTACCTTTCTCGTTACCGATGTAGTGGCGGAGATAGAGGGCAAAAAGAGCGCCGGAGCCCTTGTCATGACGGGTTTTTACATGTCACTGTTCATGGTGCTTGTAATACTTGCAGGCAAAATCCTCCCGCCGGCCGGGTTCTGGGAACATCAGGAGGCGTACAATGTTATTCTTGGATCAACGCCGAGGATAGTAATGGCGTCCATGATGGCATATATAATATCCCAGAGTCATGATGTATGGGCGTTTCACTGGTGGAAGAAAAAGACTGGAGGAAGGCATCTGTGGCTGAGAAACAATCTCTCGACGATTGTCTCCCAGCTGATCGATTCCGTCCTTTTTATAACCATAGCCTTCTGGGGGCTATTCCCTCCGGCAGCAATAGGGATGATGATTCTTAGTCAATACCTTGTCAAGATAGGAATAGCCCTTCTTGACACACCAATCTGCTACATCTTAGTGAGGTTTTATGGAGGCAATAGAGAACAAGTACAGAGAGCGTGAATACGAGGTAGATATACGATTTCCCGAGTTTACATGTCTCTGTCCGATGACCGCACAACCCGACTTTGCGGAGATAGTCATCACATATGTGCCCGGTGAATTCCTGGTTGAACTGAAGTCCCTGAAAATATATCTGAATTCCTACCGTGACAGGGGAATCTTTCACGAAGAGGCGGTAAATGAAAT
>CAYLXS010000017.1:1880-19033 GCA_964387765.1 uncultured Syntrophaceae bacterium | reverse complement strand
GCCCTTCATCCACAAAACGCTGCTTTACCCTGTGTAGCTTCATGGCGCTGATTTTTAGCACGTCTGCTACATCCACTTCTCTCAGTGTTCGTGGCGTAGGCGCATTCTCGTCGCAGTTCAGAAGAATCAGTGCGTTGAGCATTTTCTGTGCGTTGTGCTTACCTTTAGACACAATAGCCTCAAGCTCCTCACGTTCCTCCTGCGTCAGCGCAAGTCGATACTTTACCTTTGGCATGATGAACCTCCTTCTTTTGGAGATCATTATGCCATATGTTATCTAACATATCAAGTGTGACATGACACTAGATCTAATGCTGTTTCTTTATCAAACAATTTTTTTCGCTCTAAAGGGTCACGATCAACGACTCGTTTGCCTAGGCTGGTGTAAGCGGGAAGGCCCCTTTTGAGAAAATCAAAAATCTCGAAAGCTTCAGCCTTCCAAAGGCCTATTAACTCACACCCCGAAAGCCATCTTTTAGTATTAGTCATTTTGCCCGCCTCCTGTCGCGGCCTAGTAGTTAATCCGGGGAAAGCGGCCCAGGAACAACCGCCTTATCGGAGAGCTCGCCCTATCCCCGGAAAGATCATCATTTATGATCAGTAAAATCGACCACCTTTTCCTCTTTCGGCTTTGCCGCCTCCTCTATGATTGCCCCTGCAACCTCTGAGGCCTTCCGTAGGGTTTCATCTCGCAGGTGGGCATATCTTTGTGTCATACGCGGGTCTTTGTGGGTAAGAAGCTTCTGCAGGACGTACATATCAACTTGCCCGGAAGAGGCCAGCATTGAAGCATAGACGTGCCTGAGTCCATGGAGGGGTCTAAAGTCTTTAGGCAAATCGGCACGATCCTTTATCCGGTTTACGGGTCCGTGAATCGTTGTCCTCTGATGTCCCCCTTGCCCCGGAAACACAAATTCACTTTGTTCCTTCGGATATTCCTGTAGCAATGCCTTTGCCGCATCATTCATGGGGATCTTTTGCTCTGTCCCTCCTTTGGGATCGTGAATAGTAATAAAGCCACGTTCAAAATTAATGTCGCGCCATTTGAGTTTGAACATTTCCCCCCTCCTCATGCCGGTGAACAGGGCAAGCTTCATTATCCCTTGGGCATGTATGTTTATATCAACTGCGATTGCCTTGAGAAGCTTTTTTAGTTGCTCGGGATTCAAGTCTTCCGTTTTCAGATTGTTCACTGTAGGGTTTTTTATACGAAAAGGTAGAGGCTTGCACAGGTTTCGTTTCGCGCCGTAATTAACTATTCTCGCAAGAAGCGTAAGAACATGTTTTACCGATTGAGGAGATAGGATTTTTAAGAGTTTCAACCTCAAACGATCTACATCTAACAAGATCAACTCCTGTGGTTCTTTGTCTCCGAATCGATCTTTCAAATACTTTTCATAGCGGCCCTTGTCACTTATACGGGTTTTGTGGTTTGTCAGTGTTTCTTTGTATAGGTTCCAGAGTCGATCAATTGTCCATTTGTTTGTTTGTGCCTTCTTCTCTGCTTCTATGGCCTGCCTTTCCCCCTCGTTTGATAGTTCCCCTTCAATGCGTCTTGTTCGTAAATTTGCCGCCCTTGAAGGCGTCATATCGTTTTGGAATTGCCGTCCGGCCTTTTCTTCAATGGGCTTACCGTTTTTTCTATATCGGATATAATAGATTCTTTCAGGTTTGCCCGTTCCAATTGCGATACCCTTAATGTAATACACGCCCGGATAATTGGTCTTGAATCTTTTTTGAGTTGGCATTTTTTCACCCCCATAAACGGTTTAAAGCTTAAAAGCATAAGCCGATAATCTCTATACCCCACATTATACCCCACACCTTTTATGTAAATCAAGGTAAAAATAAGTAAAGTGAGAAAAGAGTGGTTTCGTAATATGCCCTATTATTGGGGCGTTTTAGGAATTGTAAGTAAAGGACGGTAAAAGATAAGCCACGGCTTTTCACGCCGGCAGCCGGGGTTCGACTCCCCGTGGGGACACCAGCAATAAGCAAAAGGGGTTGCGGGAGAATCGCAACCCCTTTTGCTTTGCCTGATTTTCAATTTCCAACCTTCAGCCCTGAAATAGCAGATATGTTGATCCTCACTTCCTTATCGAACTTTGCGAGGTCATTTATTATTCGGGCCAGTTTTTCATCCCAGAATGCTACAAGTTCATTTTTAAAAGAATCGAGCAGCCTGACTGTCCTTTTTTCCAAGAGCTTTTTGTAGCGTACATAAAAGCGGTAGCCAAGGAAGATATTAATAAGAGCATAGCTCCCCAGGGCTGCAAGGCCCGCAAGACTGAAGAGAGTGTAAATTGCCGTTACTAATGAGTTAAATATACTGGCCGACCCGGGATGTTCAAAGAACTTCTGCCATGCGCCTTCTCCTGCCAGCGCAAAAAACAAAAGAAAAAACAGAAACAGGAAGGCCGCATATTGGAACCCGCGAAAAACCAAACGGGATGACATCCTGACGGATGTCAGGCATCTTTGAAACATATTTTTCAGTCTTTCATCCATATTTTCTCTGTCATCTTTTTCACCCAATCTCTCTTCCAGTCGATTCACGAGAGAGGAGGGAATACCCCTGCGCAGGAGCTGACCTGCTATTTTGTTTTTCAGGTGTTCCGATTGACGTTGGAATACAGCAGCAATTTCTCCTGTTGGGAGCTCAAGAACAGGCCCTTCAATCTTTCCACGATTCGCTGCGAGGTTGTGACATTCCTGAACAGCACGGGCAGGTCCCACGAGGAGTGAGGTATCGGCCATTTTTGAAGCGAGCACCGGTCTCAGCGTCCTTTCCGTCAGCAGGGCTATGGATGCCTGAACAGCTTCTGTCCATTCCAACCGTTCACCCTGTAGCTGACCGATAGAGTTCTCTACGGTCTCGTGCAGGACTTCAAGGCTGGTCAGCTCCTTCTCGAATGGTGAGAGAAGTTTGTTCAACTCACTGTCAAAGTTGGCAGTCTTTATGCTTTGAACTTCTTTTATGTCTCTTTGCTGAAAGACCTGCTGGCGAAAAGCCGGAAACTGGTTCCAATGGGCAGGGTTTATAGAATCCAGGGATTCGCCGGCTGATATTGTATAGAACGGAAGGCCGGAAAACCCACTTTTTCCTAAATTTTCCTGCAACCGATCGGTAACCTTCTGGAGTTCCCTATAGCCTGCATCAATGGATTTTCCTTCGAATAACAGATCTGCTTTATTAAGGACGAAAAAGAAATTCTGTCTCGCCTTGGGGACAAGGCGCAAAAACTTATAGAATCGGCCATCTCCGTACTTTTCCGGCGATGTAACCCAAACGAGAACATCGAGGTATTCCAGGAAATGGAGGACATGCTCACGATGTTCGCCCATGAGGCTGTCAAAATCCGGAAGATCACAGAGTAGTATCTGCTGTATTGATTTCGCTTCGTGCGTAAACTCATGCCATGGAACATCGGACATGGTGAGAGATGGTGGAAATGGCGATTCAGCATGCCTGTAAATCAGAACTGAGTCCGTATGAGGCCGACGGTGACTGGTGGACGAGACAGCAGAACCCGCCAGGGCATTCATCAGAGTTGATTTCCCCACACCCGTTCCACCCAAAAGACCTACTATTAAAGAACTCTGAGCGAAGGAATCGAGCTTCTCAAGGAGATTTTGAGAATCTGTGAGCATGGCATCCTTTTCTTCCCTCGAAAGCGTAAGCAGGGTACCGTTTTTCAATATGTTACGGACCTGAATCAGATCATCTCGCAGTTTCTGGGTGGTATCTTTCATTTTAATCTCTCCATCTGTTTACGCAGGGATCGAAGTACCTCGAGGGTTTCTTCCGATGTCAAAAGAGGGACAAGACACGACTCATAGAGACTCCTTTGCTCCAGCAGTATGGAAAGGAGACCGTCCTGATAACGACAGTCCAATTCGTGTGCTATCTTCTGGAGTTCATGGTATGCGAAAAGTCTTGCCGACCCCTTTGTTATAAACGGTGTGAGGGCGGTATCGAGGGCCGCTTCGAGAAGGCCGATACCACCCCCTAAAACAACTTCAAAGGATAAAATCAAGATCCCCCAGAGTATGGACATAGAGTAGATACCCAGTTCTTTACTTTTCGGAATGCCCCGGGCTAATTCCTGAAAGGTTTCTTCAAGCCATAAAGCCAGCTTTTCCTGTTCATCCCCTGTTTTTTTTCTGATTTCTTCACCGGTAAGAGCGATGCCCGGCTGCCTTAGTTTATGAAAAAGCGGGGAGGTCTCATCTGCGGGAAAAAGCCTTTCCAGAGCAAGGCGGTTAAATCGCTCCACCGTTGTCAGGACAGGCGAAATATCAACCCTTTTCCCGGCTTTCAAAAGTTCTTTTCTGTGGGATTCCGGGGATTCCTCTTTTCTGAAGCCCAGAAACCGAAGAGGCATGAGAAATAATCCTGAGATATAACGCCTCGGTCCTGCAAGCAGATCGTACTTACTGAAGATTTTTCTGACCTCATTCTGTATATGGTTGCGGCTCTCTTTCGCATGGTGGGCCTCTGTCTGTGCGGATAGATACCGGCTGCTGTCTTTAAAAAGCGAATCGAGCTCAGCCATCCATTTTTGACCGGCCGTGTTTTCATCTTCCAGCAGATCTATGAGAAGATCAATGTTGTCTCTCAGAATCTGAGCACTTCCTGCCTCACCATTCCGGAGAAGCCGGGGGAATTTATCCTTGTCTGTCTCTTGAAAGAAAAGAGACGTAAAATTACTGAACTCATGCTGATTTGAGATTGACTCGATGGAAGGTGACTGCATATAGGGTACAAGACAGAGACGATCTTCAGGAATTTTCATGCCCCGGCTTTGAAAGAAAAGGAGGATTTCTTTCCGTGTGGTTGCCGGGTCGGCCTTATTGAAAAGAATAAAGTATGGCTTTCCTTCTTGGTGGATACGGTTAAAAAAACGGGAAGGTACTTCGTCGGCATACTTTTCCTGGCTGGCCACAAAAACAATTATATCGGATAACAGATAAAGATCTTCCGCCATCCGGCGATTCCGAATCTCAAGACTGTCCAGATCGGGAGTATCCGCCAGTACAAGATGGCTGATATCTTCCCGTGCGTGCTCTACAACTGTAAAACTTTCACCGGAAGAGCTACCATCGCGTTTTATTTCAAATTCTAAAAATGGAAAGTCTGCCTCCCAGGAAGCTTTTTTGTGGACATACACTATAGCGCCCGTTGTCTTGGGTCGTTCCACACCGGTTTCACTTATATTTGATCCGCAAAGCGCATTAAAGAGCGTGGATTTACCAGTTCCGGTTCCCCCCACAAAAACGGTCCAGAGCAACGACTTTTTCTGTTTATAATCAAAGACTGACAGTCGTCTTGGAAGGGCTTTCTTGAGATGGTCGATATCCTTGGCCGATTGTGTGAGGCCCGGATATTTTACCGCTTCCCACAAAAGATCGAGAGAGTGGAAATCAAAGTGAGAATCAGTCCCGGAACTCATATACCTCGATACCTCCTGAAGTTGTCAATCATCAATTTTAAGCAAGCCTGTTTCCTTTTTTTCTCTTTTTTTCCTCATACATGAGTTTATCGGCCCTCTTATGAACATTGGCAAGAATGTCTCCCTTTTTCCCTTCCGCGGTACCTATGGATAAGGTGAGCAGAAGATCGGGGTAATCTTCATTATGAAAAGGCAGAGAGCTCCTAACACGTTCAACAATACTCTCTGTCACCGAACTATCCTTACCGGGCAAGATCGCGGCAAATTCATCTCCTCCGATTCTTGCCACGATATCGTCTGCACGGAAGGCCTCTCGCATCACCTGAGCGGCCAGCTTCAACAGCTCGTCTCCCGCCCTATGGCCTTTTGTATCATTAACCATCTTCAATCCGTCCACATCCGCCATCACAATACTGATCGGAAATGCCCTGCCCCGTTCGAATCTTGCCATTTCGACCTCGAAGAAGGCCCTGTTGTAAAGACCCGTCAGGTCATCGTGGGTACCCATATATCTGAGTTTTTCCTCTATCTCCTTTCGTTCGGTAATGTCCACAAGAGACACCACGCTTCTTTTTGTCTCCGGAATCATGGCGCTTGTAAGAAAGATATCCCTGATGCGTCTTTCCCTGCCAATCATCCTGAACTCGTAGTTCGCAGGTGCGGCATCCGGATTATCCCTCCTCATACGGTGGTATCCCGTCGTTTTCTCGAGATCATTCTCTACAACAAACTCCACCCATTTTTTCTTGCCTTCGATCTCATCCGCCGTATATCCCGCCATTTCTTCAAATTTACCGTTTACCATGGATATCGTCATATCGTCTTCGAGCATCAGCATTGCGGTACCGGTATTCTCAAAGATAGTCCTGTAGCGAACTCCCGAAGCGCGAATTTCCTCTTCCGCCCATTTTCTTTCCGTTACATCCCGCGCTATGCCACAAAATCCGCAAGGACTCCCGTCCGCGTTCCTGATCAGAGATACGGACAGCTCAAAGGCCCTTAGACTCCCATCCAGTTTGATTATTTCATAATCCTTTATCTTTCCAGGCTGTCCCGTTCTGTAGACTTTATTGAAGACCCTGTACATATCTTTTGCAGTCTCTGCAGATGTGTATTCCAGATTATTCATCCCCATCAACTCTTCATATGAATAACCGGATATTCTACACATCGAGTCATTAAAAAAGGTCGCGTTTCCTGAAAGATCGACTTCAAAGTAACCATCCTCAATATTCTCGAGCACAGCCCGATACGTTTCCTCGCTCTTCCGAAGCTCCTCCTCCATCTTCACACGTTCGGTAACATCACGGCCTATACCGAAGAAACCGACCGGCTTCCCCGCCGAATCGCGCATCAGGGATGCGGACAAAGCTACAACTTTCTTGCTTCCGTCTTTTACAATAATTTCATAATCCGATATGTGTGCCGGATTGCCCGTGCGGTAGATCCCGGAGAAGATTCCATACATGCGGTGCCCGGTTTCCGGAGTGGTATAATCCCGATTATTCATACCCATCAATTCATCGCGCGAATAACCGGATATTCTACACATCGAGTCATTTAAAAAGGTCAGGTTTCCTGCGAGGTCATTTTCGAAGTATAATTCGGTCATGTCCTTGATTATGGTTCTATACTTTTCCTGATTCTCCCACGCCTTATTCCCTGTAACACCGATATCTGCGTTCGCGTTCAATTTCTCCAGTTCTGAGACCCGATTTCGAAGATTCTCCAACTCTTCAACAAGTTGTTTTTTTGTTTTTCTCTCATCCCTCATTTCGTTTCACCTCAAAAATATTGTCCGGAAAACCAAATACCTGGCTGATATGAGCCTTTCTGATGCTGTTGTTGATAAAAAATTCCTTTTCCGCAAAGCGAGTATAAGAAAAAAGACCTTGTGAGTCAATGGTATAATGATTCGCATTGCCTCGTATTAAATGTTGCCCGAGGGGGCAAATAGAACAGATCGGTGACTCATAAACAAGTGTTGCCAAGCACCTATACCCGGAAGGAGAGTCAATAATGATTTCACACCCTTCTATGCCAATTATAATTGACACGTTCCGAAATTACTGTTAAGCGTTTATATAAGTTTTATTAAAGCTCTCCGCAATCCTGTATAAGCGAGATCTTCGCTTTTACTCCGACAGTTAGCGTGAATGCGCTCGCTGTTTAATTCAAGAACCTGAAAAAATAAAGGGAGGATTATATGGAACTTATCAAAATTATCTGCGCAATTATACTGCCACCTTTGGGAGTGTTCCTTCAGGTTGGAATCGGAAAGCATTTCTGGATTAACATTATTTTAACTCTATGCGGCTATATTCCAGGTATTGTTCATGCCATATGGGTTGTAGCAAAAAATAAATAAGGAGGAGACACAAAATGAATAGTCGAATGAAAAGAAGCTGTTTAACAGGTGTGCTGATTTTCATGCTGTTGCTTATCAGCGCTATTCCTGTTAGCTCCAAAATGGTCCCCAAAGTAGACAATTTCATTATTTTTCTGGATCAGTCAGGTTCCATGTACATGACTCACAATAAATTGGGTGAGGTCAAAATGCTTATTGCCAAAAAGCTGCTTCTTGGTATGAACGATAAGATTCCAGCGTTAAGCTATCGCTGTGCAGTGGATCTCTTTGCTCCGTGGAAAGAAGCCCTGGGTCCCATATCTTACCAGAGAGAAAAAATTGCCGGGATCTTGAGTACTGTCCCGGATAAAAATGACATTTTCAGTCGTTTTACTCCAATGGGAAATGGAATAAATTCTCTGCATGCCGTTCTGGACAAAATGCCGGGGGAAACGGCGGTGATTCTGGTTTCTGATGGAAAGGCTAACAGAGGCGAAGATCCGGTGAACGTGGCCAGAGACACTCACTCAAAGTATCCTGATGTTTGTTTTCATGTGATTTCCTTTGCAGATAATGAGAAAGGAGAGGCAACACTGAGACAAATCAACCAGCTAGGTAATTGTGTTTACGTAAAAGCTGGTGACTTGCTTAAAGACGATGGAAAACTTGAACAGTTTGTGCAGGATGTCTTTTATGAGAACATTGAAGAACCTGCAGCAGCCGTTGAAGAACCTGCCAGGGTCATCCCGGTAAAAATTACCCTTCGTGGAGTCCAGTTCGATTTTGACAGCGCCGGCATTAAGCCTGCATCGATACCGGTACTGGATAGAAACGCCGAGCTATTGAGGCAGCATCCCGAACTACATATTGTCATCGAAGCTCACACAGACTCTATGGGCCCAGATAATTACAACTTAAGGCTTTCTCAAAGGCGCGCTGAAGCTGTTTATAATTATTTTACCAGTCAAGGAATAAGCGCCGATCGCATGAAAACAATCGGATATGGCGAAACAAGGCCAATTGCCGACAACAGCACAGCAGAAGGTCGTGCTATCAATCGCCGTGTGGAAATACAAATTATCCAGTAAGTAAGCCCAAGGGTCAGCGGGGTGGAATGGATTGTAATCTTCCTCCCCGCTGCGGGACGTGTCAATAAAAATGAGGCACTCCCATTCAATTCAAAACTCACATTCATATCACCTGACAACAAGGACAGGCGTTTTTGCCCTCCTTATTATCTTTTCCGAGACAGATCCGAGAAACATCTCCGCAATGTTACTCATGCCATGAGAGCCGATAACAATAGCTGAAACCTTTTCTTTATCTTCCACTCTCAGTATCTCCATGAATGGAATCTCTCTGCTGATTATCACCTTGACCTTGAAACCCTTTTTCTTCAATCTTTCTTCTATCGGTGTTATCTCGGCCATTGCCTTTTCTTCCAGATTTCTCTCGATCTCCAGGATGTCTTTTGTAGCGTATCTGGCTATGGCGTCGAAGTTCCCCTTATCTATAACATGAAGTATAACCACTTCTCTCGCGCCGGCATCCTTCAGGCGCATAACAAAATCTAGGGCCCTGTGCGCCACATCTGAAAAATCGGTTGGATACAGTATCTTTTTAAACATGATAGATTCTCCTCTCAAAATTAATGGATTCGTAGATGGTCAATCACATATAACAAAAGACCGCTATATGTTCCCCTTTATTGCTTTTGCGGTCAAGCTAAAAATCCGGCCCCTGAGATTTTTGGGTATTGACAATTACACATATTGTGTTTTAATCACAAATAGACACATTCTATTAATTTACTAAGTATTAATTTACCAAGTAGAACAATGGCTTAGGATAAAAAAATGGAATGAATTATAACACCGGAGTTGCTGAATATAGAGATATCCGCTGTTACTGCTGGTTCTCGGGATATGGGGAAGACCAACTCATAAAACCGGGAGGGGAGGTTTAAACATCAGGACGCCAACTAAAAGATAGGGAGGTGTATTATGTCCGAAAAAATATTGATCCCGCTGGATGGTTCTACATTAGGCGAGGCCGCCCTGCGCTACGTTGAGGAGCGAACATCCAAACTGATGCTGGGAAAGAAAACTGAAGTTATTCTCTTCCAGGTAATTACATTATTGACTCATACTATTGCTACCGGAGAGTCAGCTGTCGAGATTCCTTATACCGAGAGTGAGCTGGAGCAAACAAAGAATATGGCAATGGATTACCTCAACGAAGCCGGTAAGAACCTGAAAAGTAACGGGGTTGTTGTGAAATGTAAAGTGGCATTAGGCACATCCTCGGCTGACGAGATTATCAAGGCTGAAGAAGAAGTCGGAGCTGACCTGGTGGCCATGTCAACACATGGACGGCATGGTCTTTCCCGATGGGCCTTCGGCAGTGTCACCGACAAAGTACTGCGAGAAGGTAAGGTGCCTGTGTTAATGGTGAGAATGCCAAAGAAGACTGAATAAGGTCTTCTAATACCTCTTTTGTCAATAAATCGGGGCTCACAAGCTTTAAGTCATTGATAATGATAATAAATGCCCTCAGAATATGGGGTGTGTTGATGGACCGGACAGATTACCCCCGTGTCTTTTTACCCTTCCTCGACGCTATGATAATGGCGGCAAATATGAGCGCCATTCCCGCGATTTGAAAGATGCTCACCGTTTCATCAAAGAAGAGGTACGCAAGAATCGTGGCGCCGATTGACTCTCCGAGAATCGATATCGCGATCATGCCCGCTCTCAGATGCTCCAGCGCCCAGTTTATGGATGTATGTCCCATGAGCTGCGGGATAACGGCCAGAAGTACCATATACATATAGGAAGAAGGTCTGTACCCGGTAAAAGATACACCTATGACAAGGGATGTCGTGACCAGGAACAGGGCGCTCGCCGTGAACACAATTGTTATATATGTCAGTATGTCGAGACGCTCTCTCACCCTGCTGCCCGTCAGCAGATATGCGCTTCCCATTACCGCCCCTGCCAGGGCAAGGACATCACCCGCAAGTGCCCTTTTATCGAGCAGGACCAGGGCATGAAGTCCGCTGTCGCCCGCCGCGATCACGATACTGCCAAGGAGACACAGGGCCGTCCCGGCTATAATCTCTGCATGTTGTTTCTCTCTCAGAAAAAACCAGGAAAATATGCCGACAAATATGGGGTTCGTGGTGACAATGACCACGCTGCTCGCAACCGATGTATATTTAAGGGACGTTGTCCAGAATATAAAATGCAGGCCCAGGAACACACCCCCTGCAAGCGAAAGCAGCAGATCCCTCCTGCATACGGCTTTGAATGAAATGCCTTTTATCCCGGAGAACATGAGGAGAATAATGGACGCAACGCACATCCTGTATGTAGCTATCATAATCGCCGGTACATCGCTGCAGAATCTTATGAATATAGCCGCAAAGGATATCGAGATTATACCGACAACCAGTATCGCTATGGTTCGAATCATTTTATTCTTCAAAACACCATACCATCCCCGATAGATCGAAATATTTTGCCGGCATGCGAGTCAGAGTCCCGACGAAGATATATAACATAGCATAATCCATCATCTTTTTTCTTCATTTTTTATTCCTGAATCAACCAGAAAAAGATTTGACTTTAAATTTGTGAAGGGGTAATAGTGATTCAACGGGGGTGTATATTAGAAAGAGTTTTTGTTTGCTCATTTTCATATCGTAGAATGGTTGTTTCCTTATATCATAAGATCTGTGCATACCAGCGTGGTTATCAATACCATGCTAAGCATAAAGAGGTGGTTTGTTCGTTTGCTTTTTTAATTAACTGCTTAACCATTAGAAAAGGAGGTAGGAAATGACAGCATTAATTATCGTTATCGGTTTTTTACTCTATTTAATTTTGTATTTCACCTACGGCAAGAAGCTGGAACGGGATATCGTAAAAGCCTCGGATGACAATGAGGCCCCATCCAAGCGTCTCTATGACGGGGTGGATTACATCCCGGCGAGGAAAGAGGTCCTCTTCGGACACCACTTCGCATCGATTGCAGGCGCTGCCCCGATCATCGGTCCCGCACTGGCAATATGCTGGGGCTGGCTCCCCGGTCTGCTCTGGGTATGGTTCGGCAACATCTTTATCGGGGCCGTTCATGATTACCTGGCGCTGATGGCATCTGTCCGTTACGATGGCAAATCTATCCAGTTTGTTGCATCAGACCTTATGGGCAAGAGAACGGGTACGGCATTCTACTGGCTTGTTTTCTTTCTTCTTATCCTGGTAGTCGCTGCTTTCGGGGCCGTTGTCGGTGGCATGTTTGTTAAAACTCCGGCCATTGCCTCGGCTTTCATATGGATGATTGTAGCGGCCCTTATCCTCGGTGTTCTGATGTATCGTATGAAGATGAACTTCACGGCAGCTACCTTGATCGGGATTGTCCTGTTGATTGCCGCTCTCTGGCTGGGAGTCGCATACCCCATCAAGGCAAGTTTCAACACATGGATGGCGTTTCTCTTCTTCTATATCATTATCGCCGCGGCTATTCCGGTCAATGTTCTGCTGCAGCCGAGGGACTATCTGAATTCCTTTCTCCTTTATACGGGACTGGCCATCGGATTTCTCGCCGCCATATTCGCATTCAGGGGATTTGAAATTCCGGCATTCTCTAGCTTCTCTCCCATTCTCCTCGGAGGCAAAGCAACACCGTTCTGGCCAGCCATCCCGCTGATCATCGCTTGCGGTTCGCTGTCCGGTTTTCACTCTCTCGTTGCTTCGGGTACAACATCCAAACAGCTTGAAAAGGAAAGTGACGGATTGTTTATCGGCTACGGGGCAATGTTTACAGAAGGATTTCTCTCTACCATAGTTATCGTTGCCATAGCCGGTTTCGGATATACTGCCCTTCAGAACGCTGGTGTGTCCGCTGAAACATTAAATGCAGGCAACTGGGGAGCCATGTTTACCAAGGCATCTGCATCGGTCAAAATGGTTAAGGCAAACTTGTTTATACAGTCCTATGCCGACATGGTCAATGCGACGTGGCTGGGGTTTATTCCCACTCAGTTCGTTAAAGTTCTTGCCGGCATGTGGGTCGCCGCGTTTGCCATGACCACGCTGGATACGACGAACCGTCTGGCACGTTACTGTGTCGCGGAGATGGCTGCTCCTCTTAAGGAAAGCGCCAGTGGACTTCACAGTTTACTGACAAACCGCTGGGTTGCCTCCATTATCCCTGCGGCAATCGGAATCTATCTGGCCTGGAGTCACAACTTCCTGATTGTATGGGCATCTTTTGGAGCGGCGAACCAGTTGATCGCGGCAATCGCACTCATGACCGGTGCGACCTTTGTTGCCAAGAAACTGAAATCGCCATTTGCAAATGTTGCCGTAATCCCGGCCTGGCTGCTTTGGATCACCGTAACCTGTGGTCTTGTCTGGTTCATGGCAGTTGTACTGCCGGGCTCTATCGCCGCGAAACCTGTTTCTGGATGGACGGTTATGATTATCGTAGGCATAATGCTGATTATGAATATGGTTTTCATTGTTGACTTTGCCAGAACATACAAGAAAGAATAACATTCCAATAAACCAGTGCGCGGCTGTTGTGCCGCGCACTGGTTTTAACTAAACCTAATTAGAGAAATCACCCAAATGAATTTTTCAGTCTTTGGTTTTTTTCGGCGTTTTTTTTCTCGATTTCATGACTTAAATCGTGAAAATGTCGTCGCTCTTACAATTGTGGAAGAGCAGGAACTCGAAAATATTTTCACACTTCTACTTCTGGGTTCTTTTGTCGGTCTCCCATCCCCACCTACATTTTTGGCTGTAGAGCTTTTGCCATTCATGGAAAGGGAGATTAAAATATTAAACCGGAGAGCCGAAGACGCTGGGGACATGTTAGCGGAAATGTGCGGAACAATAGGTATCGATTAAATGAAGATACTCTTTTTTACCGGAAAAGGGGGCGTGGGAAAATCCACCATGGCAGCGGCAGCCGCATGGCAGCTCTCTCAAAAAAGTCGTGTATTGATTATATCACTGGATCCGGCCCACAATCTGGGTGACATATTTGGTGTCGATCTTAAGGACAAGAAAAGCTGTTACACAAATACTCTCTATCTTAAAGAAATCGATCTTCAAAAGCTATCGAAGGAATACCTTCAAAGGGAAATAAATGTTCTTTCCAGTACATACAAATATCTTCAGACATTAAATCTCGACAATTACTTTTCCGTGCTCAAATATTCACCCGGCATAGAGGAGTACGCCCTTCTGACCAGCATTGAAAGGACTATAAATAACGAGACGGACTTTGATTATATCATCTTCGACACCCCCCCCACGGGGCTCACTCTCCGGTTTCTTGCATTACCTCGGATTACAATAACATGGATTGATCGACTGGTTCAAATCAGGCAAAAGGTCTTGGAAAAACGCTATACGATCCACAGGATAAGGGGCACCTTAAGTTCAGAAGAAACCCTTCTGGATTATAAAGAGGAAGACGACGATATCCTGAAAACGCTCTGGAAACTGAGTGACAACTATCAGGCTTTGACCAAAATCCTGCAAGGAGAAAATTGCTCTGTCATTTTAGTTTTTAACCCTGATATCCTCTCCCTCAAGGAATCCCAGAGGTTGATTGAGGGTCTTAATAATCTGAATCTTCCCCTTCGCTTGCTGATTGACAATAAGGTTACCGAAGAAAATATAGAAATGGTCGATCATGTTGAAGGAAACATGAGAAAAATGGTAAAAGATGTCCCTGTCAACCGTGTTTATTTCTCAAAGGCACTTCTTGATTGTAAAGACGGAAAGTTATATGATATCCAGGAAGATATTACATCAAATCTGTTGTAAAAAGAGGTAAAATGTTTGCATATGAGAGCATTATAACACAACCTGTTTTCTTTCTCTTTGTTGCCTTTTCGTTTCTCCTTACGTTCGGCTATTTTTGGGGTAGAAGACACAATAAAGGGATATCCCTCAGCGCCTTTAATGATCTCATAGAGGTGTTCCATCCCGACGATCAGACCTTCACCAATATCGGGGGGGCTATCGGGTACCACGCCAATCTCTTCATCAGAAAAAAGGGTGCGTTCGTGTCGCGTGTTGACGCCACAATTACCATGCTCCCAAGACATTCATGGCTTTATTTTCCCATATCAAAACTCATAAGAAAATATGACAGATTATTTATAGAATTGCATTTAAAAAACAAACCTGAGGAGGAGTGTCACCTCATAGAAGCAAAATATTCTCGATTTGCCGGCGCAACAATAACAGGTGCTAAACGCTTAAACAAAGAAACAGTAGCATGGGGAACACATACTTTTTACCTGTATTACGAGACGACTAAGATCCATACCCGCCTGGTGAATTTCATCGATCGAAACCCCGACCCGGGTACTATCAGACACATTGCGATTGTTCCCAGCCGGAAAAGGTGTTTTATATTTATGATACCCCGAAAGGGAGAGGTGGCAAGATATCTGACTCCTGTTTACAGGTGGCTTCCTTCCGTTGTCCAACAATCATAAGAGACCTTCTTTAACGAAAGGAGATTGATCACATGGACGTACTATCCGGAAAAGAACTGAAGTCTTTGATGCAGAAACAACTTGGAATATGTGTTTCCATCTATATGCCCACAATTAGAAAGGGAGTTGAAATACAGCAGAACCAGATACGATACAAAAACCTGCTTCGTGATGCCGGAGATCGCCTGCTTTCAAGTGAATTGCGACCATCGGAGATAAAGGACATACTTGCTCCCGCGCAGGAAATGTCAGGCAATAACCCCTTCTGGCGCAACCAGAGTGACGGGCTTGCCATGTTCCTGTCACCTGATTCATTCAGATATTACCGTCTGCCGCAAAGCTTCAAGGAACTGGTTGTTATAACTGATCGTTTCCACATTAAACCACTTATACCGGCGCTGGCTGCTGACACGGAATTCTACATCCTGGCAATAAGCCAGAAGAATATACGGCTGTTGAAGTGTTCGCTGCAACATGTAGAAGAAATGGACCTTAAAGGCATCCCGGAAAATCTTGATGACGCGCTGAATCTTGACGATTTTGAGAAACGCCTCCAGCGTCACACGGGCTCCGAAGATATGAAGGCAAATCTCCTGCAGTACTTTCAGCATGTTGACAAAGGTTTGCGTGAACTCCTGAGAGACAAGAAGGTGCCCCTCATATTCGCGGGGGTAGATTATCTTCTTCCCATATACAGGGAGGCAAACACTTATCCACATCTCACAGACAAAGGGGTATCGGGAAATCCGGAAGAATTGAGTGCGGTCAGACTGCGCGATATGGCGCGGCCGATTGTGGAAAGCTTCCTCGAAACAAAGAGGGCTGATGCCCTGTCACAGTACAGACAGAACGCCGGAACCGGCCTTACCTCCAGCGATATCGAAGAGATCGTCCAGGCAGCCTATCATGGACGTGTCGGCATACTTTTTGTCTCCGTTGGTGTTCAGCAGTGGGGAACATTTGACCCCGCTACAAGTGAAGTCAACCTGGATAAAGACGTCGGATCCGGCAATGAAGACCTGCTGGATCTTGCTGCCATACAAACCATACTGAACGGCGGAACGGTGTACGCCATGGACCACGAAGAAATCCCGACCGATTCAGTACTTGCCGCCATCTTCCGCTATTGATTGAAGATCCCCGCGGGAGGAGATTCTCCTCACGTGGATGAATTTTTGTCGCAGAATCATCCATGTAGGAAGATTAAAATGGACGAAATGCCAGACAAAGACAGTAAAAATCCCATCATTGAATATCCCTGCCGGTGGATCTATAAAATAATAGGCTCCGACAACGGGAAAATGAGAATGGCCATAAAAGAAATCGTCAGTGGACATGATTATACTGTCATACCGTCCAACATCAGCAAAACCGGCAGATATCACAGCCTGAACCTCGAAGTGCTGGTCGATGACGAAGGACACCGCACAGGGATATATGATAAATTGCAGAATCATCCTGCGGTCAAGATGGTCTTATAGTCGTTCCAGAAAACCAGCAGAAAAGGCCAGGAGAAACTGCCCCGCGTAGTACATGGGCAGGCCTGCAAGACGGTTAGAGAACTCCTTTTTCACAAAACGGTGACGCGCCACGAACAGATCGGACATATAAAACAAAAGCGCGCCGGTGAAAATCATTATCCTTCCTGATCTGGCCAGACCGCAATCCCCGAAAACCGCCCACGCCCCCGCCAGCATAACGGAAATAACGATCATGTAGAATATAACCGGTATCTTCATGTGCCCCAGGTAAATCCTCAACCGGAAATATACCAGACCGCCGACAGCAGCAATTAACAGAGATCCCATCCCGACCCATTGCCCAATCTCTG
>CAYLXS010000017.1:0-1780 GCA_964387765.1 uncultured Syntrophaceae bacterium | reverse complement strand
CCGCCGACAGCAGCAATTAACAGAGATCCCATCCCGACCCATTGCCCAATCTCTGTTACACGCAAAAAACCGAATACATACAGCACATGCCCGGTCAGAAAAACCACCAGCCCCGCAAGAAACATCCCCTTCTGAGGCAGGGCCAGAAAAACATCTCCCAACAGGCAGAATATCAATCCGGCAAGAAGAAAGTTGTAATATCCACTGATAAGGTGCGGCTGGATAAGGGCCGCGACGACAAACAGTGAGGAAAGTACTGTCTTGGTTAGCAGGGCGCTCTTCTGATTGTTCCTCTTTATGTGATAGAGAAGCACGACAAGCAGAAACGCCGCCGTGGCGATGATTATAACGTTTTCCATATTCTCCCTCCTGAACAGTTATCCCGGTTTTTCATCCGGAGATGATTCCTTTCCGATAATCCTGCAATATGCATCCGGGTCGGTATCCGCCTCCGTGTTTATAATAAGTATCCGGGCATCATCACGCACATGCAGTATTTTATCCAGAAAACCGGGGTCCTCTTTACAAAGCGCGATAAGGGCAGCAAGCCCCGCAGCACCCGATTCTCCGGACACGATACCCTCGGCGGCAAGGCACCTCATCGCCTCTTCCGCCCAATGGTCTTCCATGGAAACAAAGACGTCAAACCGGTCGCGCACAGTCGGCCATGCGGTCAGTGACGGTGTCTCACAATTCAGCCCGGCCATTATGGTGCCTACCCCGGATGAAACGGAGCGTGGCATGCCATCCCCGTCCTTTACAGATTGGAAGAGACAATCGGCGGCCTGCGGCTCAGCGCAGACCAGGCGAACACCATTCGACGGGTTGTTGAAAGATTGCGCCGCCGCGGATGCAAAGGCGCCGACACCTGCCTGTATAAAGACAATATCAGGAGGCCCTTCACCCTCTTTTTCAAGCTGCTCAGATATCTCCCGGAATATTGTGAGATATCCCTGCTGAATATAGCGCGGGATTTCTGTGTAACCGGAATATGCGGTGTCGGCTATAACCATGCGGCCATCTTTACCTTCTTCCGCCGCGCGTCTCACGGCATCGTCATAACGGCCATCCACTACAACAACCCTGGCACCCTCCGACTGTATAGCATCGATACGCGCGGGCACTGTTCCCTCCGGCACATAAATAACAGCAGGCCTCCCAAGCAACCTCGCAATCCAGGCTACAGCCCGCCCATGGTTGCCGTCGGTCGCGCAGGAAAAGGTTATGCCGTCCGCCAGCTCGTGCCCCCTCTCTCCGACAAATTCCTCCGGCTCAAGGTGGCCTCCACTCCGTTCACGGAGCACCCGATATACGGCATAAGATGCCCCAAGCGCCTTGAACGCTTTCAAGCCAAAGCGTTTCCCCTCATCCTTTACCAGCAAGCGCCCCACCCCGAGATCGCCGGCAATCCCGTCCATTGAAACGAGGGGAGTGGGTGCATAACCTGGAAGCGCCCTGTGAAAACGGAAGACATCCTCCAGCACATGGAACGAATATGCCTGAATCTCTGAGGGATTGTGATTCTGAATAACTTTCAAGCTGCCCTGTCTCCCTGACTGGTAATAATTGTATGACACGCGCGTAAAAATATACTTTTTCTATTTTACCTTATATGTTATGCGATGGAAAATAGAATAATGGAGAGAGCATAGCACATGCTAACAATAGAGAACAGCATATTGGTCGTGATTGATATTCAGAACAGCCTTGCACGGGTCATGCACGAAAAAAATGCCCTGTTCGAAAATCTTCAGAAGATAATCAAAGGTGCCACAATTAT
>CAYLXS010000016.1:0-19083 GCA_964387765.1 uncultured Syntrophaceae bacterium | reverse complement strand
TGCCTTCGCAGCTTAAATTAATGCTGCGGCAAAGGAAAGGCTCAATGAGTATCAATACTACTGCACCTGACCGCGAGGAGTGCGACGGGTGACAAGCGGCGTTACTGATTACCAAAAGAAGAACTAAACCGCTTCGCGGTGGTAGATACAGAGGACTTGTGGGGAAATCCTAGAATAAAGAATTATTGACAATCCCGTTCTATCTGTTATTCAGTAGCTCATGTTGTTGAGTTTTGCAACTTGTAGGGGAGAGACCCCTATTGAAACCCCATAGGAAAATCTGTTGTTCACGTAGCGGCTCCGTTCCTCATGCTTCAATCCAAAATTGAATTAATACCTCGAATTTTCACTTATCGGCTTTACCGCAACTTCGGATTGAAGCTTATTCGAAAGAGCTACACTTGCGAGGGAAGACCAACAAGTATTCGCTCCCGCTTCTCGATACACAGTTGTTGAAGGAGGGATACCGGATAGGACTTGCAATTTAAGGTTGCATCCGGCGGCGTTGATGTCGTCTTAGAGAAAAATTCCGAAATGTTCCGCATGACCTTTGGGAACAGAAAGACAAAAAAGATATGGAACAAGGCTAGTTATTATTGAAACGAACCATAGCTATTGTAAAGATATCGCAAAGGCCTATTAAATTTTCCAAGATGACATCAACATGGCACTCATGCCAGTGAATATTTTATCATGCCATTGTGGTTTTTGCTCCGCACTCTCCCTTTATATTCCAGATGCTGAACGTGCGCCATGGTTTCTCCGAAAGCAAACCACTTCTGCTGTGCCGGGAACTCCTCCCATGTCTTGGCGGTGATGTCCCAGCTGATGTGGGGGGCGATCTGGAGAATGTTCTTCTCTCCATCGCCGAGGGCAACCAACACTTCATTCAGCCGGGCGCGGTGGTGGTCCTGTAACTCCTTCACCCTCCCGCGCAGGTCATGCACTAGGCGGCGGTGTCCCGTCAGCACCAGCTTCACATCCAGGGCGTTGACCTTCTCAAGACTGGCCAGGTACTCCCCCAAGGAGTCTTCCATCTCCAGCCAGTTGGTGATATTGGGTGTAATATCGAAGAGAATATGATCGCCGGCGACCAGGATTTTCTTGTTTGCCTCATAGAGACTCGTATGACCGGGCGAATGACCCGGAGTAGCTACGCATCGGAAATGGAAATCTCCAATGTCTATCATGTCGCCGTCATTTACAACGGTGAAGTCAATCTTTCGTTGCGAGCTGTATTTATGTGCCGGGTGCCTTTCCATGGCCGTCCGCGCATTTTCAGCGGCAAAGCCATTGGCGATATAAAGGTCCAGCATTTTCTCCCAGTAGTTATCTCCAGCAGATTGGGCATATATAAGCTGCGCTTCTCGCTCATTGAAGTAGACGGTTGCGTTGTCGGAGGCAAGTGTGCCTACAAGTCCCATGTGGTCTACATGGAGATGGGTAATGAAGAAATCGGTCTTGTTCAGGTCGACGCCGAGCTTGTGCAGGGTGGTGTTCATTGCGCTCAGGCATTCTTCCCGATTAAAGCCCGTATCGATAATTAGAAACCGGTCTTTCCCTTTGACGATATAGCTGTTCAGCCACTTCAGCGGACTTTTAGGCAGAGGAATTTCGGCACGGTACAGATTGGGAAGAATTTCTTCAATCATGATGTTCTGAACCTCCATTAACGATCGCAAGCGTGCATATTTTTACACGTCTGTCAATATACGATATTCTTATTTGTTGCAAGGCCGGACTGCCCCTTTGGTTATTTATCCATGTGTTCGTGGAGGACCACGGAGATGTGGTTTCCCCCTTCCACGACAATGCGGGTCAATCTGGCCCCATAAAACGAAGGGCTGTTTTTGCTTGGCAATGGATATTTTGCATCGATTGGGAAAGGAAGGTGGAACGGTAGCCGCTTTTTTGAGAAATCAGCTCACCTTTGGGTCGAGTTACCCGTTAATAAAATATCGTTGAGCACAGTTCAAGCAGGTATCTCCTGCAAGCATCTTTTTTACGATGCGTTAAGGCTGAATGAGTAGTTTGGGGTTCGATAAGGGCAACCATTACGTATTGAAATCGCGTATTACTGTAATAAATCGTGATCTAACACTTTCAGGAAGAAGCCAGTCAATAGAAATTCCATCTTTAGGCTTTTAGATATAGACACACTTACACCACAATGGATGTTTCCCTAATTTATATCTCAAAACAGCCAAAATCGTCTTTGCGTGTGGGGTATAGCGTGGGGTAAGTCAATTCAACAAACAGCAAAGGGGCTACGGGTTACCGTAACCCCTTGCTTATATTATTGGTGTCCCCACGGGGAGTCGAACCCCGGCTGCCGGCGTGAAAAGCCGGTGTCCTAGGCCACTAGACGATGGGGACATATTCCGAAGCCATTGAAAATGAATTGTGGCTTATATATCTATATCTGTCACTCTGTCAACAATAAATTGAGCCAATGCCATAAATCGGGACCTCTCTTGTGAAAATCACATTAGGATAAAAACAGTATTTCTCAATCGAATACAACCGGTTCTCTCAGGATAGCCCTCCTTGCCGCGGTGGCGAGGGAAGCTATTCGCGGATGAGTGTCCTTGAGGGATGCTATCTGATGGAGGCTGTCCGCCGTTCTCGATATCAGCATGGCAAGGTCGCCTTCCGCCATCTTTGTCCTTTGAACTATGCGGTCCCATTCTGTTCCGGAAGCCCAGCTGTAAATGGCCGCGGATGTCCAGAGGGGGAGGGGAGCCGTGTCAAATCCAGCAACCGCCATCCTTTTCGAGAGAGGCTCTGTGGACCTGGAGACACGGTCGAAGGCCTTCCCTAACCGTTTCGGCAGTGAAGTCTTACTCATGGTGATATTATAACTCCTGTCATACGCGAATGGCGCGATAACAGAGGCGAGAAGGACTTCGTTCTCGTATGGAAAGGCGTCGTCTCTCAGACATTGCGCGATCAGCAGGGGGTGGTCCAGTCTGAGTTGTGAGGCCCAGACGCCGTCTTCAGTAAGGTGGTTTTCTTCATCCACAAAGCCTTCCGCTTTCAGAAAATCGAGGTGCCTGCTGAAGTCTTCCCATAGGATTGTCCTGCTCCTTCTCTTTTTGTGCTGATAATCCGCGAACGATCGTTCAAGGATATCCCTGATCCCTTCAGGGGTATGAGACAGCAGGAGATTCAGCGTCATTGAGAAATCACTCCGAAGCCGGCTCGTTATCTTTTCCGGTTTCGAGAAATAGACTTTCCGGATATGCAGGAGATCCATAAATTTTCCGGGGAAGGCCATCATAAAGCCTATTTTGTCCTGCCCCCTTCTTCCGGCCCTTCCGGTCATCTGATGAAAGGCGGTTGCATCGAGGGGCGCAAATTCATGGCCGTTGAACTGGTCTGAATTGAACAACACCACTGTCCTCGCGGGAAAATTCACACCGGCGGCCACCGTGGATGTGGCAAATACCGCGTCGAGATATTCCCCTTTCATCATGGTCTCCACAACGGATTTCCATGCCGGCAGTTGTCCCCCGTGATGTGCCCCGACCCTCGAGTAACGGAGACTCTGAAGCTGTCTGTGGTTTCTCAGGTAGGGATAGTGCTCCAGTATTCCGTTAAGATTTTTTTCGAAGGAGCCGCTGTTGCCGCGATTCGAGGCGAGTTTGCAGAGGTTTACCGCGGCATCGCAGTCCCCCCTTGATTTCAGGAAGAAGATTGCCGGCAGCAGGTTGAACTTGCGCATAATCTCTATGATTGTGTCAAATGGGGGCAGTTTGCCCCTGAAGGAACGCTGCTTTCTGCTTTTTTCAAGCCAGGAGGTGGCGGCGTCATGCAGCCTGTTTCCATTTAAAAGAGGTGTTAGCCTTCCCGGAGGATGGAGAAACAGAGGGTAAAGCGGAACAGGCCTTTCATCGCCACTTATAACAACGCATTCCTTGCCTCGCAGCGAACTCAGCCATCCCGCGATCTCCCGGCTGTTTCCGATCGTGGCGGACAGCATGAGCATGTTTATTCTCGTGGGGAGGTAGATCATTATTTCTTCCCATACCACGCCCCTGTCTTCGTCCCCCAGGAAATGTGCCTCGTCCAGTATGACAAGATCACAATCAAGACCTTCACCACTGTGCATGGCCTCATAAAGCTTGTTTCTCAGGATTTCGGTTGTACCCACGATTATGGGTGCATCTGAGTTTTCCTTTGTGTCGCCGGTAAGAATGCCCACATTTTCATCTCCGAAGGTCTCTCCAAACTCGGTCCGTTTGGAATTGGTAAGCGCCTTCAGCGGAGAGGCATACCAGCAGCGGCCGCCCCTCTCATAGATGGGTTGAATGGCTTTTTCGGCAATCCATGTCTTTCCCGCCCCGGTAGGCGCTGTTACGAGACAGTCGGTCTTCTGTATGGTGCTGAGGGCATCTGATTGAAAGGGATCGGGTTTGAAGGGCGCGGGGTCGGGTTTTCCGATGTGGGAAAACACTTTCTCTAAAGCTGAATCGGCCTGCGGTTTTACCACCGCACTGTTCTCTTGATGACTTCTCTTGCTTCTTTTCCGTGAATGGTGGTAATTGTATTTCGTTTTCCTGGAGGCGGCGTAACGCTTTCGGGTCTGTGCCATAAGTTATATTGTGTCCTGTCCAGTGTTATTAGCTGGCATTGATATCACAATTTTGTGAACTTGTAAAAAGCAGAGATTACTATGTGATGGTTATTGGTAGGCTGAAGGATATATACTGGGGCTGGTTTGTTGTCACTGGAGCTTTTCTTGTCCTGAGTGTAAGCTATGGCGCCAGATATTGCTTCGGGGTGTTTGTGCATCCGATGTTTGCAGATTACCATTGGCAGATGTCCGCCATATCCCTCGGGTTTTCAATAAATCTCCTGATGTACGCGCTGGGAGGTCTAATCAGCGGGCGGCTGCTCGACAGGATGGCACCCAGATGGATAATGACGATTGGGGCATGTGTCGCCGGGTTCGGTTTTATCTCCACAGGCTTTGTCCATACGCCGGGCCAGCTGTATCTGACTTACGGGGTTTTGGGTGGTATAGGGTCCGCCGGGATAGGCGTTGTGGTAAACAGCTCCTCTGTCGGAAAATGGTTTGTAAGGCAGAGGGGGCTGGCTCTCGGTGTGGCGTCGATGGGAGTCGGCTTTGGCACCATGGCCCTCACACCGGTGGCGGGTTATATAGTCAAGAACTACCACTGGCGCATCGGTTTTATATTCCTCGGGCTTATATTGCTGGTTGTGGGTGTGCTTGTTTCGCAGGTCCTGATGGGAAGATCCAGGCCGGAGGAATATGGCATGTTGCCGGATGGTGATCGGCCGGTGATAAGGCCACTTGAACAAAAAGCAGATATTCCTTATGCATCTTCCTCAACCGTCCTCAGGGATCATCGTTTCTGGGTGCTTGTGATCTGTTTCAGCGGCGCGATTATGGTGGAGATGATGATGTTTGTACACCAGGTTGCCTACGCGGTCGACAACAACATAGGCAGAATAGCCGCCGCTTCATCCCTGGGCGCCATAGGCGTCGCAAGTATATTCGGGAGATTCTTTTTCGGATGGCTCAGCGATCATATCCGTGATCCCAAATATTCGGCCCTCCTGGGGTATCTTGTAATGTCATCAGGGATGTTTATTATGCTGGGCACCGAGACCGCCGGAATGCTGTATGTGTATGCCCTTGTCTTTGGTTTCGGATATGGTTCCCTCGCGCCCATGATGCCGGTACTGCTCTCCGACAGATTCGGCAGGGACGTGCTGGGATCGTCTTACGGGCTGCTGACATTCTTCACGGCCGGTATCGGCGGAAGCATGGGCCCTGTGCTGGGGGGGATAATTTACGATAAGACAGGCTCATACGACCATGCGTGGAGTTTGAATATTATTGTTCTGATTTTTATCTCTCTTCTTATGTTCACCTTAAAATCGAAACGGATGCATTAAGAGATAAATTTTCGGTGGGAATGCGTGCAAAACAGATAAAATGAATGATTATGCGGTGTAAGATGGCCCATATTCAGAGTTCTTTCCTCATGTTCTGTTTATATCTGAAAACCGGCTGATTGCTAACCAGTTAGAATCAGGATATTAAGCGCTAAATAGTTGATATCATTGTATGTAATCACATGCTTATTCTGTGGGCAATCAGGTCTAAGTAGGAGATTCTAAAGCACTTGTAAGTTTTATTCACAGGGTTATCAACATGCTTGTCAACAACTCTGTGGATTACCTCTTCACCTCATTCTGTAGTGGTGGAAATTAAAGGAGATTTTGTCCCGACTTATCGGGATTAGAGAAAAGCAGGGGCGGTTTTTATGATACTGGACCAGATAACGATCTTTTTTCTTATAGGGCTGTTTGCCGGTTGCATGAGTGGAATATTCGGAATTGGCGGAGGCAGTATCAGGATACCTCTGCTCAATCTGGCAGGACTGCCGTTGTTGAGCGCTTTTGCAATCAACATTGTTGTCATTCCATTCTCATCGGCTGTAGGGGCCATCAGTCAGAGAGCAAATATAGATAAAAAGATTGCCTCGTACATGGTTATTGGCGGCACACTTGGCTCAATAACGGGCGCATATCTTGCCGGTCTGATTCCAACATTAACTCTGGCGATTATTTTTGTAATCATCTCCATTATAACGATACTGGGAATATACCTCGACAGAATTGCCCCGAAATTCTCAAGAAAAATAACCCCGGGTTCAAAAAACATTGTTATCAGTTCATTCTGCCTGAACCTGATAACAGGCATGCGAGGCGGAAGTGGAGGTGCGCTCTTCCCGCCATTCCTGAGGGCCATGCACTTTAATATTCACAAGGCGATTGCCACATCACTATTCGTAACAATTTTTACAGCTTCTGCCGCTATAGTTATCTACTGGCACCGCGGCAATATAATATGGCTGCCCGCCTTGTGCGTGCTTATAGGATCAATGATTGGCGCGAGAGTGGGAAGTAAAGTTTCGCTTAAGGCAAAACCTTTCTGGCTGGACATTGGCCTTTCCGTGTTGACCATAGCCCTGGCTCTCCTCACGGTCTATAAGGCCGTGCAGTGATAAATTGGGGATGCGGCCATATTTATCTTAACGACAGATAAGACAACAGCCATACAAAAGAAAAAGGGCCAGTCATTTTAGACTGGCCCTTTGATTTTATGGTGGGCCGTAGGAGATTTGAACTCCTGACCAATTGATTAAAAGTCAACTGCTCTACCAGGCTGAGCTAACGGCCCTTAGTGTGTTGATGTAAGCGCCGATAAGTAACAGGAAGTGTTTCTGATTGCAAGAAGAAAATGACCGCCGTGTTGTCAAGATGGAGACATTGTGGTAAAGGGTGACTCCGCCTTATCGCTGTTATTAATAATGTCAGGATGTGCTTGATATGCGAGAGATTTTGAAAAAAGTTCAAGTCAATATGCCCTTTAGGATGCTTGTTGATGAGTATCTTGATATTATCCTTAGAGAGAAGATAAATCCAGAGATAGGTCTGGATTGTTTTGCCCTCGACCGTTTCAGCGGGAGCGAATTCCGTGATGTGGCGGACCTCCTTCATGACGCCGGGCTTTCCATTACGCTGCACGCCCCCTTTTTCGATCTGAGGCCCGGAGCTGTTGATCGAATGGTAAGAGATGTGACTATAGAACGCCTCCGGCAGGTCTTTGATCTGGTTCCATTTTTCAGGCCCCGGTCGGTAGTGTGTCATGCCGCCTTTGATGAAAAATACTATGTTTCCAACGAGGATTTATGGCTGGAAAACAGCAGGGAAACATGGGGTCGGTTTATAGAGACCGCCACCGGAATGGGAACAATGATAGCGCTTGAAAATGTCTATGAGGGCAGTCCGAAATTTCTGGGTCTCTTGTTAGACACCTTTAAGGAATCACGGAACATCTGTTTATGTTTTGACACCGGGCACTTCAACGCCTTTTCCAGTTCGAAACTTGAGGAATGGATGGATGCGCTTGGTTCCCGCATAGGTCGGATACATCTCCACGATAACGATGGTTTTGCCGATGATCATTTGCCGGTGGGGGAGGGGACCTTCCCCTTTCTCCGGTTTTTTGAATTGCTGAAAGAGAAGGGCGTTCGCCCGGAAGTAACACTGGAGCCGCATACAGAGGAAGCCCTGTGGCGCACACTGGAAAACATCAGGCGCATGGGGTTGCTGGATTATTTGGGTGAATAGCTTTGCTGAGATATGTCCTTAAAAGATTACTGCTCATGGTGCCTCTCCTTGTCGGGATTACTATCGTGTGCTTTGTCGTTATCCACCTCGCCCCCGGTTCTCCCACCGACCTGCAGACGGATCTGAATCCCAGGGTTTCCGCGGAGGCAAAGGCGCGTCTGCAGTCGATGTATGATCTTGATAAACCCCTCTACCAGCAATACCTGCTATGGGTTGGAAAACTTGCCACCCTTGATTTGGGACAATCCTTCTCGCCCGACCACCGGCCGGTCATAGACAAGATATTAGAGAGGATACCGATCACGATAATCATTAACGTTCTTTCGATGATTCTGATCATCCTTGTCGCTATTCCCATAGGCGTACTTTCCGCGGTACGTCAGAATTCTCTCTTTGACAAGGTGACGGCGGTGTTTGTATTCACAGGATTTGCCGTGCCTACCTTCTGGCTTGCGCTTCTTCTGATGATACTGTTCGGTGTACACCTCGGCTGGCTTCCCATATCGGGTATCAGATCCCTGAATTATGAATATATGCCCCCATTTGCCGCCTTTGTTGATCTGTTGAAACATTTGATATTGCCGGTATTCCTCTCCGCTTTCGGGGGGCTCGCGGGACTTTCACGATACATGAGATCCAATATGCTGGAGGTGATAAGACAGGATTATATAACCACCGCAAGGGCCAAGGGATTAAGCGAAAGGGTTGTCATCTACAAACACGCCCTCAGAAACGCGCTCCTTCCGGTAATCACGATCCTGGGTCTTTCCATCCCCGGACTCATAGGTGGGAGTGTTATCTTCGAGACAATATTCGCCATACCGGGCATGGGACAGCTGTTCTACATGGCTGTCATGTCGAGGGATTATCCCGTAGTTATGGGGGTACTGTTCATAGGGGCGATTCTTACACTGATCGGCAACCTGGTGGCTGATCTCTCGTATGCCGTGGCTGACCCGAGAATAAGAATTGCGTGAGATTTTTTGTGAGGATTGACATCGTACAATGAAGACGAATTTCTGGTACATATTTTCAAGGAACAGGATGGCGGTAGCCGGGGGCATAGTGGTTATCCTGCTCTTTGTCGTTTCCCTGTTCGCCCCCTGGATCTCTCCCTGTGATCCGAATGAGATAAACCTGCATGAAGTATTGTCACATCCTTCCTGGGCGCACCTTTTCGGAACGGATCAACTTGGGAGAGACGTTCTCAGCCGGATGATATGGGGAGCCGGTATATCGCTGAAGGTGGGGTTTGTTGCAACCGGCGTTGCCATATGTATAGGGGTTATTTTGGGTGCACTTGCAGGATATTACGGGAAATGGGTTGATACGGTGATTATGCGTTTTGTTGATATCATGCTCTGTTTTCCGGCATTTTTCCTGATACTTGCCGTGATTGCCATTTTGGAGCCGTCCATCTGGAATATAATGATTGTAATAGGTCTTACAAGCTGGATGGGTATTACCCGCCTCGTCAGGGCTGACTTTATCTCCCTCAAGGAAAGGGATTTTGTACAGGCAGCCCGTGTCATAGGCGCCAGCGATATGCGTATAATATTCAGGCATATTCTTCCCAATGCCATGGCCTCCGTCCTTGTCGCAGCTACCCTTGGAGTGGCGGGCGCCATACTGACGGAATCCGCGCTCAGTTTTCTCGGTATAGGCGTGCAGCCCCCTACACCGAGCTGGGGAAACATTCTCACGGCGGGGAAAAACAATATCGACATCGCCTGGTGGCTTTCACTCTATCCGGGGCTTGCGATTCTTATAACGGTGTTGGGATACAACCTGCTGGGAGAGGGGATAAGGGATTCTCTCGACCCGCGTTTGAAATAATATAACCCGCTGTTTGTGTGGGAAAGGAGTGCAGTATGCTGATCGACTCTCACGCTCACCTTGAGTTGAGCGACTTTGATGGTGACAGAGAAGATGTTATAGAAAGAGCGAAAAAGAGCGGTGTCGAGTGCGTCGTTACCGTCGGCATCAATCTTGAAGATAGCAGGAATGCGGTCGCCCTGGCCCGGCGGTACGATAATATATATGCCTCTGTAGGTGTTCATCCCCATGACGCAAAGAGCATAGATAATACAACGTATGATTCTCTCAGAAAGTTGTCAGAGAGTGACAGGGTTGTCGCCTGGGGCGAGATAGGCCTGGATTTTTTCAGAAATCTTTCACCGAGGGATCTTCAGATAAAGAGGTTTGGCGAGCAGCTGGAACTGGCCGGGGAGCTCGGTCTGCCGGTAATCATCCACGACCGCGAAGCCCACAGAGAAACAGTGGAGATGCTGAAGGGCTGGAAGGACCGTTCCGGTGGCGTGATTCACTGCTTCTCCGGTGATTACGATATGGCAGTGAAGTGTCTCGACATGGGATTCTATATTTCCATACCGGGCACGATAACATACAAAAAATCCGAGACACTGAGAGATGTAGTAAGAAGGATACCCATAGACAGGCTGCTGGTCGAAACGGATTGCCCCTTCCTCTCGCCCGAACCGAAGAGAGGAAAGAGAAACGAGCCGGCGAATGTGGTCTATACCGCACGCAAAGTTGCGCAGGTAAAGGACCTGCCCTTTGAAGATGTGGCAAGAATAACGTCAGAGAACACCAGAAATCTGTTTGGAAAAAGAACGGGGTCAAACCTATACTCTTGACAGCTTTCAGTTTCTTCTTCCACATCCGTTCCTCCCGATCTGTCAAGAGTATAGGTTTGACCCCGTATTCAGTCGACCTCACCTGATTTTTTTTCTTGACTTTCAGAATCTGCGTGATTTATGGTACCGTTGTTACTGGGGGTAGCTCTAAAAGGGAGGAAAATTTTTTTTGTCACTTTGTCCATCAATCGATGGAATACCACGGTGGAATTTTCCTTAATTTTTATAACATGTTGATTTTTCGGTAGCAGATATGGTGTGAATCTGTGGGAAGAATTACAGGGTGTACGGGGCGTTGTGCAGAGGTCTCAAGGGATAGCTTCGTGCTTTAATCTATGAATGGATTTTTTAAAAAATGAAAATCAAACAACAGGAAAGGAGGAATTAGTATGGTAGGCATTACATCCTATGGGGGGTATATCCCTCGCTACAGGCTCAGCAGGATGGTTATCGTCCAGAACATGGCCTGGTATTTTCCCGTTATTATGGCAGTCGCCGGCGGGGAAAAATCGGTGGCCAACTGGGACGAAGATGCCGTCAGTATGGCGGTTACTGCGGCCTATGATTGCATGAACGGTAAAGACAGAAAGGCTCTGGACGGTGTCAGTCTCGCATCCACGACGCTTCCCTTTGCCGACAGACTCAACGCCGGAATCGTTGCGACAGCACTTAATATGAGAGAAGAGGGCGTTTCAAACGCCGACTTTAGTGCGTGCATGAAGGCCGGAACAACTGCGGCAATCTCGGCACTCGAATCTATCGAAGCAGGCAAAAAAGACAGCGTTCTCGTGGTTGCGTCCGATCAGAGAAGAACCAAAATGGCCACCATGTATGAAATGTTCCTTGGTGATGGAGCGGCAGCGTTGTTGTTCGGAAAGGATGATGTCATAGCGGAATTCAAGGGCAGTTATTCCGTGAGCTGTGACTTTGTCGATCATTACAGAGGTGCCGGCAAGGAATTTGATTATGGCTGGGAAGAGAGATGGCAGAGGGATGAAGGTTACGGCAAGATTATCCCCGAGGCAATAGCAGGTTTCCTGAGCAAGTCAGGGATGAAGATAGAGGAATTCGACAAGGTAGTATATCCCTGTTATTTTGGTGGTACCCACAAGAAAATTGCAAAAAAACTCGGCATAGACAAAGAAAAAGCACAGAATAATATGCATGCGGTATGCGGTGATACAGGCACCGCTCATCCTTTTGTGATGTTTGTGGCGGCGCTGGAAGAAGCAAAACCGGGTGATAAACTGCTGCTGGCAAGCTTTGGCCAGGGATGCGATGTCATGGCCTTTGAGGTAACCGATAAGATTAAAGACTTCAAGAGACCAACGGGAATAAAAGGGTCTCTTGCGAACAGGGTTGAGCTGGCAAGTTATCAGAAATTTTCCAAATTCAGAGACCTTATCGTGGCCGACCTGGGAATCAGGGGTGAGTCAAATCCGAGTACATCACTCACTGTCCTGTGGCGAAATAGAAAGATGCTGCTCGGTTTAGTGGGTGCAAAGTGCAAAAAGTGCGGGACACCGCAGTTCCCTCCAATGCCGGTCTGCGTAAATCCTGATTGCGGGGCTGTTAATGAATTCGATGAATATGAGTTTGCGGATAAAGAAGCGACCATCCTGATGTTTACCGGGGATATGCTCTCGGCGTCTGTCGATCCGCCTGCTGTGTATGGTCTGATAGGATATGACGGAGGCGGAAGAACCATGCTCGATTTCACCGACTGTGACCTGAATCAGGTAAAGGTGGGAATGAGAACGAAAATGTCTTTCAGAAAGAGGTATTCCGATAAAATGCGCGGATTTACAGGCTATTTCTGGAAGGCTGTACCGCAGGTAGAAGGAGGTAATGCGTAATGGCAACGGGAATAAAAGATAAGGTCGCAATACTCGGTATGGGATGCTCGAAATTCGGTGAAAGATGGGATTGTGGTCCTGAGGACCTGATGGTTGAGGCATTTCAGGAATGTCTAACCGATGCAGGAATTGAGAAGAACGAGATACAGGCTGCGTGGCTTGGCTCGTGTTTTGATGAAGTCAACATAGGGAAAAGCGCACTTCCCGCATCTATGGCACTGCGTCTTCCTAACATATCGGTGACCCGTGTGGAAAACTACTGCGCAAGCGGTACCGAGGCATTCAGAGGCGCGGTGTACGCGGTGGCGTCCGGTGCCTGTGATATAGCGCTGGCAATCGGTGTCGAGAAACTGAAAGACATCGGATACGGTGGTCTGCCGGAGTTCAGCTCTGCCATGGGTATGCTGAATAACCTGTGGATGGCGAATATGACCGCGCCGGGTGGTTTTGCGATGCTGGCTACCGGCTATGCGGCAAAATACGGTCTCGATATCAAAGAGGTCAAGAGGGCAATGGCCCATGTATCGGTGAAGAGCCATGCGAATGGTGTTCTGAACCCGAAGGCCCATCTGAGAAGGGCAGTGACAGAGGAACAGGTTCTGAATTCGCCTCAGATTGCCTATCCGCTGGGGCTGTTTGACTGCTGTGGTGTGAGTGACGGTGCTGCCTGCGCGATTGTGACGACACCGGAGATCGCGAAGTCTCTCGGCAAAAAGAATCTCGTTTCGGTAAAGGCCCTGCAACTTTCGCTGAGTAACGGGACAGAACTTGCCTATGAGTGGGATGGTGCCCATTTCGTGACGACATCGAAGGCGAGTACAGCCGCCTACGAAGAAGCGGGAATAACAAATCCGAGAGAAGAGATAAGCATGATGGAGGTTCATGACTGTTTCTCCATTACGGAACTGGTTACCATGGAAGATCTGCATATATCCGAGAGGGGGCAGGCACCCAAGGATATTATGGACGGATTCTATGATCTTGACGGCGGTGTCCCCTGCCAGGTGGATGGAGGACTGAAGTGCTTCGGCCATCCGATCGGTGCATCGGGCCTTCGCATGCTTTATGAGATGTATCTGCAGCTGCACGGCAGGGCAGAAGACAGACAGCTCAAGGATCCGAAATTTGGTCTGACACACAATCTGGGAGGATTTCCCTTCATGAACGTGTGCAGCATAGCCATTGTCGGGAAATACGATGAGTAGATGTGAAAACTCTCTTAAAAAGGAGGTAATCTATGGCTGATTTATCAAAGGTCGGCACGGAATATCCGCCGATTATATGGGAAGTGGAACGAGGTAAAATTAGAGAACTTGCAAAGGCGATACGAGATCCCAATCCTGCTTATCTCGATAGAGAAGCAGCTGTTGTGGAAGGGTATAAAGATACCCCTGCTCCTCCGACGTTTTTGACCGTTCCCATGATGTGGGCCGACAGGATGCCCGCTATTATTAACGATCTGAAAATCAATTATATGATGGTGCTCCACGGTGAGGAAGAATACGAGTACTATCAGCAGATCTATCCTGGGGATGTTATCACAGGTGTGCCAAAGGTGGTCAAGATGGAGGAGAAGACGAGTAAATCCGGTGCGAAAATGGATATGATCACCATGGAGATATTATACACCAATCAGACAGGCAAAAATGTCGCGAAGGCGAGAACTCTGGTAGTTGAGAGGAAATAGGAGGATTACCATGGCACAGAAACTATTTTATGAAGATGTCAATGTGGGCGATCCTATGCCCGAACTGGTAAAGGGCCCTCTCCAGAAACTTCAATTCGTTAAATATGCAGGGGCGTCCGGTGACTTTAACCCTCTTCATAACGACGATGACTTTGCCAAGGCCGTCGGCATGAAGGATGGTGTCATCGCCCAGGGTATGCTGATCATGGGAATGGTTGGGCAGGCCATTACAGGATGGATCCCCAGAAAGAATCTGAAGAAGTTCGGAGTGCGGTTTGCCGGCATGACGAAACCAGGGAATACGATAACGGTAACGGGTGCGATAACCGATAAGCGTGTAGAGAATGGTGAGAATATCATAGTCTGCGAGATTGCCGCAAAGGACGAAAATGAAGATGTTAAAATAACAGGTCATTTTGAGGCAGCGTTGCCAAGTAAGGCTTGATAAACTCGAAAACTGACCCCACTAAAAATAAAGGAGGATCTGAGTATGCCAAAGATTGATTTTACAGGTAGAGTTGCTATTGTAACCGGTGCCGGTGCCGGCCTGGGAAGATGTCACGCCCTTGAATTCGCGAAGAGGGGAGCGAAGGTGGTGATAAACGATCTTGGCGGCGCAAGGGATGGAGTAGGATCGAGTGACGCCGCGGCGAACAAAGTTGTTGAAGAGATAAAGGCCCTCGGTGGTGAAGCGGTGCCGAATTATGACAACGTGGCGACCGTTGAAGGGGGAAAAGGTATAGTCCAGACAGCCATCGACGCGTTTGGCAAGGTTGATATTCTCGTGAATAACGCCGGTATTCTACGGGACTGCACCTTTCACAAGATGGAAGAGGAAAACTGGGATGCCGTGGTGGGGGTTCATTTGAAGGGGGCTTACTGTGTTACGAAACCGGCCTTTATCAATATGCGTGAAAACGGATATGGAAGAATCGTGATGACGACTTCTGGTGCCGGTCTGTTCGGTAACTTTGGTCAGGCCAATTACTCTGCGGCCAAGGCGGGTATTGCCGGGCTTACCAATGTGTTGAAGCTTGAGGGAGCCAAGTACAATATCAAGACCAATGTCCTGATTCCTGTTGCCGCTTCACGGCTTACGGAAGATGTTCTGCCGCCCGACCTTTTTGCCAAATTAAAACCGGAATTAATCTCTCCTCTGATACTCTACCTGTGTTCAGAGCAGTGTGAGGACTCCGGAGTTATGATCAATGCAGCTCTCGGTTATTTCAGCAGAAGCGCGATAATGACCGGTCCGGGCGCGGTACTCTCGGATGGTGATAAAATTCCCACTCCCGAGGAGATTATGGAAAACTGGGAAAAGATCACGAGCCTCGAAAATCCGAAATTTTTTAATCAGGTTTTTGATATGTTCGGTGAGCTGGGCCCGTTGCTGAGCTAAAGAGCTGTTTATGGGATAAACGGGCCGGGCGTTTTCGCCCGGCCCGTTATTAAAGGCATAATAAATCATGGAGACCCCGCTGGATAAGGCCCGCAGAGCCCCTGAGTCCATGAAGGCAAGAATTTTAACTGCGGCACGCAGGATATTTGGTGAATATGGCTTTCACGGCACAACCACAAGGATGATTGCCACGGAGGTCGGAATTGATGTTTCCACACTCCACTACCACTGGGGGGGTAAGAAGGACCTTTATGAGGCCGTTATACTGGACATCAACTGCGATCTCAGACAGAAACTCAAGCGGGTGGAAAGAACAATACATGGCCGTCCTCTTGGGGAGAGGATTGCGATATCCATTGACCAGTTAACAAATTATCTGTTCGGCCATCCCGAGATACCAAATCTTATCCTGTTTCGCTATTTCGGCCGTACGCGAGACAGGGAAGGCCTCGATTTTATAGTTCCGGAATTCATTTCTGATATTGTACGCTCGATGGGGCTCAGCAGAGACGGGGAAACAGCCTCGCCACGTTCCATGCTAGAGATCCTGACTATTATGAACTCGATCTATGGTTTTATATCCGGAGCGAACTTATTCATGCCTATGGTCAATCTCCGGAAGAAAGAATATATCACCATGGTTGCGGAGACCTTGAAGTTTATTTATATCCCGCCCTTCGCCCAGAATGAGGGGAAGCCCAGATAGCGCAATAAAAAAGGGGGAGATAATTAATGGGAATAATCCAGTATTCTGAGGAACACAGGATATTCAGGGAGAGTGTGAGGAAATATCTCGAAAAAGAGGTTGTTCCGTGTGTGGAAGAATGGGAAGAAGCCGGTATCGTGCCCAGGAGTGCCTGGAAAAAACTGGGTGATCAGGGTTTTTTATGTATGGATGTGTCGGAAGAGTATGGTGGATTAGAGGCCGATTTCCTGTACTCTGTTATTATGACTGAAGAAATGATGCGGACGAATCATGGGGGATTTTGTACGTTCCTTCATAGTGATATCGTGGTGCCCTATATTACCGCCTACGGGTCGGAAGAGCTGAAAAAGAAGTATCTTCCGGGGTGTATATCAGGCGAGATTATCACCGCCGTTGCTATGACTGAACCGAACACGGGAAGCGACCTGGCCGCGATAAAGGCCACGGCGGTGGAAGACGGGGGTGACGTCGTTATCAACGGACAGAAGACATTCATCAGTAACGGTATTAACTGCGGACTCTGTATTGTTGCAGCCCGGGACCCGAAGGTAGAAAGTCCCTATGCAGCCATAGATCTGTACGTGATTGAAGAAGGTACTCCCGGCTTTGAAAAGGGAAAACAGATCAAGAAGATAGGATTGCACAGCCAGGACACGTCGGAGCTCTATTTTACGGACTGTCGAGTTCCCATTGCAAACCGCCTTGGCGCAAAAGGCACGGGCTTTCTCCATCTTATGGAAAAGTTGCAGCAGGAACGCCTTATGGTGGCTATCGGTGCCGTTGCCGCGGCGGAGTACATGCTCGATATTACCATCGACTACTGTAAGGAGCGTACCGTCTTCGGCAAACCTATTTCCAAGTTCCAACACAGCCAGTTCGAGATCGTGGAGATGGCAACGGAAGTAAAGCTGGGAAGAACCTTTCTGGACAAACTGATCGCGGAACATATGGAAGGGGCAAACGTGGTGGTCGAAGTTTCCATGGCGAAGTACTGGACCACGGAGATGGCCAATAGAGTTGCCGACCGTTGTCTCCAGCTTCACGGGGGCTATGGCTATTGCGAAGAGTATCCTATTGCCCGTGCCTGGCGGGATATCAGAGTTTCGCGTATATTTGCGGGAAGCAATGAAATCATGAAGGGAATTGTGGCCAAGTTCATGGGTCTGTAAGGTCAGTAGTATCGTCCTGCTTTAAGAGAGAGAATATGTTGCCGTGGTTAAAGAGACACTGAAGTTCAAGTATATTTCGTCCTTGGTGCGAACTGAAGGAAAGGACTGGACAACAGGTTGGAAGGAGAAGGCAATTAATGGAAATCATCAAATATTCTGACGAGCACAGGATGTTCAGGGAGAGTGTGAGAAAATATCTCGAAAAAGAAGTTGCTCCATATGCAGAAGAGTGGGAAGAGGCAGGGATTACGCCAAGAAGTGCCTGGAAGAAACTGGGCGATCAGGGTTTTTTATGCATGGATGTGCCGGAAGAATATGGTGGACTCGGTGCTGATTTTCTCTATTCTGTGATTATAACTGAAGAGATGGCAAGGACAAATCAATCCGGTTTGTGCACGGCTTTGCACAGCGATGTGGTTGTGCCCTATATTACGGAATTTGGTTCCGAAGAACTGAAAAAAAAGTATCTCCCAGGCTGTGTATCAGGCGATATTATTGCTGCCGTTGCCATGACTGAACCGAATACAGGAAGCGACCTGGCCGCGATAAAGACCACGGCGGTGGAAGATGGGGATGATGTCGTTATCAACGGACAGAAGACATTCATCAGTAACGGTATTAACTGCGGACTCTGTATTGTTGCAGCCCGGGATCCAAAGGTGGACAGTCCGTACAGCGCTATCGATCTCTACGTTGTTGAAGAAGGTACCCCCGGCTTTGAAAAGGGAAAACAGATCAAAAAAATCGGCTGGCATAGCCAGGATACGGCGGAACTCTTTTTCACCGACTGCCGTGTTCCCATTGCGAATCGTCTCGGGGCGAAGGGCACGGGGTTCCTCCACCTTATGGCAAAACTTCAGCAGGAGCGTCTGATGGTGGCCATCGGCGCCGTTGCCGCGGCGGAGTACATGCTCGATATTACCATCGACTACTGTAAGGAGCGTACCGTCTTCGGCAAACCTATTTCCAAGTTCCAACACAGCCAGTTCGAGATCGTGGAGATGGCAACGGAAACAAAGCTGGGAAGGACTTTCACCGACAAGCTGATCATGGACCATGTGGAGGGGAAAAACGTGGTGGTGGAAGTTTCCATGGCGAAGTACTGGACCACGGAGATGGCCAATCGCGTTGCTGACCGTTGTCTCCAGCTTCACGGCGGGTATGGCTACTGTGAAGAATATCCCATAGCCCGAGCCTGGAGAGATATCAGGGTTACGCCTATCTTTGCGGGGACAAATGAAATAATGAAACAGATAGCGGCCAAGTTCATGGGCCTGTGAGAAGGGGATATCCGACTTTTTGCGAGCTTGTCAATGTGAGATGGGGGGAAAGACAGTATGCCAGGGCCACTTAAGGGGATAAAAATTCTCGATTTTACAACACTACTTCCGGGACCGTTCGCCACAATGAATCTTACCGACCTGGGGGCAGATGTACTGC
>CAYLXS010000015.1:9338-19162 GCA_964387765.1 uncultured Syntrophaceae bacterium | reverse complement strand
GCGCTGGAACTGACAGAAGATTCTAAGCTTGCGGCCGGACTCGAAGAACTGCTCGACAAGATTCAAACCGATATTGCAGGGAATAATATGGAGGTTCCCTGGTTTCGTACCCCGGAGAATAGGACAGAAGACCGGGAATTGAACACAGAGGAGGGCGAGTATTTCACAGCCCTGTGCGGCGCGCTGCCAGATGAGGTACAGGATGCTTATCAAAACTATGGAGAAGTGTTCCGTACAGGATATGTGGCTCTGAACAGGGAAGACTATGAGCTGGCATCAACAAAATTATCGCAGGCACTGAAAGAAAATTCGCCAGACACCCTGATTCCCCTTGAGCTGGCCACTGCATATCTAAACCTTAAAAGATACGAAGATGCCTTCCTGCTTCTTGAACAATTTATCAAAAATCACCCCGATTCCATACGCGGATATCAGCTTTTATGCGAGACTCTGTGGACAATGAAAAAGTTCAATGAAGCCGATGACCGGCTGTCCTCCTGTCCGGGAGAACTGGCGGATTCAGCACCCATCCAGCATCTCAGAGGTGAATCTCTATACCGGTCCGGAAGATATCAGGACGCGGAGACTTTCTACCTGGGACTCCTGCAGTCTCATGGCTGGGATGAGCACACAACCCTGTCACTGGCGGCAACATATGAAGCACTCGGAAAAAAAGAGAATGCTCTTGAACTGTACAACGAGATAATGGGGAAATGCACCAGCTGCGGCGCGAGAGTTGCCCCTTTTATCAAACAAAAATATGCGGATATCTCCACGGAACTCGGAGATTATTCAGCGAAGATACTGGAGATATATCTCTTACTGATTGAGGAAGATCCGGCAGGCAGGGAAAATCACTTCAGAAAGATAGAACAGATTTACACCGCAACGGGGAACGAGAGGGAGGCTCGGCGGTATCGGTCGTTCGCCGATAGCATTGTGGAATCACCAGCGAATTAAGAGTTCAAACGAAAATGAGAATTAAACTTCTGCTGATAGACGCTCTCAACCTTATCCGCCGTGTGTATGCCGCGCAACCGGGAGATGACGGACCGGATCGCGTGGATGATGCCTTGAAAACAAGCGTCCACTCCCTCCAGCGTGCCCTGCGCGAATGCCAGCCCACCCACACGATTTGTGTCTTTGACGGCCACAGCCCCAGCTGGCGCCATACCTTGTATCCCGAATATAAGGCAGGACGCTCACCAATGCCTGAAGACCTGAATGCACAGATGGACAGTTTCAAGGACGCGTTTTCAGAAATCGGTGTCCGCTCTGTATGCTTCCCTACATTGGAAGCAGACGATATTATAGCCACATTGACCGGCAAGGTGGCATCACGAAACGGAAATGTCGTCATACTTTCGACGGACAGAATGTTCCTGCAACTTGTTTCAGATCTGGTAGTGGTGCGTGACCATTTTCAGAGGGTTGACATGGATCGGACATACGTGGAGGAAAAAATGCACGTACGACCCGAACAGTTGGTAGACCTGTTCGCACTGGCGGGATACTCTACCAACAATATAACCGGTGTCCCTACAGTAGGGCCAAAAACAGCCGCCCGGTTGCTGAACGAGCTGGACAATCTGGATACCATACTATCGGTTGCCTATACCATCAAAGGCAAGCTTGGCGAGATGTTGTGCAAACATGCCGGAGAAGCGCGCTTATCACAATCTCTGGTTCGTCTGAAAAATGATGCGGAACTGGGTATGAACCTGAAATCATTTCGATATAAAACATTTTGACATAAACAAGAAATTGTGCAAAAAACAGCTATTAATTTAGTCCACAATCTGACATGGAAAAAGACTATGAATAAAAAGCACAAGCAGCTCATGGAAAAAAATATTGAAGTGACCTTCTGGGGTGTACGCGGAACCTTGCCGGTGCCAGGACGGAAGACAGTGAGATATGGAGGCAATACATCTTCCGTAAGCATTGAATTCCCAAAGGATAATTTTTTCATATTCGATGCCGGAACAGGAATAAAAGAACTGTCAAATTATCTCATATCTGAAAGACATACACTAACAAAAGCCACGATATTCATATCACATCCTCACTGGGATCATATAAACGGCATCCCCTTCTTCGCGCCTCTGTATATAAAGGGAAACGAGTTTGAGATCTGTGGTCCGCCTAACGGGAGCATGTCCATGCGGAAATTGATATCGGGGCAAATGGACGGTGTATATTTTCCTATAAATATAAAAGAATTCGACGCGAAGGTCTCCTTCCGCGACTTGGGGGAAGAACAGTTTGCTATAGACACAATAAAGATACGAACAATGTTTCTGAATCACCCGGGCCAGTGTCTGGGTTATCGTCTGGATTACAGGGGCAGGTCTATCTGCTATGTCACGGACAATGAAATTTACACGAAATCCAACAGTCTCTACAGCGAGAGCTATGTAAACAAGCTGACAGACTTTGTCTCGGGTACAGATGTATTGATAACCGACTGTACGTACATGGACGAGGAATATGAAGGGAAAATAGGGTGGGGGCATTCATCCGTAAATCAGGTTGTGAAACTGGCCGACCGGGCTATGGTAAAAACCCTGTGTCTGTTTCACCATGACCCTGATCAGACGGATGATGACATAGATAACAAACTGAAGATGGCACAGGCTATATTAGAGAAAAAAGGGTCTTCCACCATATGTATTGCACCGAAAGAGGGAGATTCTTTCAACGTATAGCAGGAAAAACGAAAGAGCCATGAAGGCCAGCTCCAGATTCTGGATAGGAATAGTACTGTTGACAACTAACCAGCCACTCGGCTGGGGGGCTATGCTGGTATGTGATGCCATAGCCATAAGCAAACACAACGAATTTTTCTCCTACTTGGGGATAGCGCTATATGCCCTGAGCTGGGGAATGCTGGGACTGGGTGCATTGCTGGCGGGTCCGGAGGGGATCCGCTATTCTCGTCTTCTTCTGAAGAAGACCTGGCAATGCTTTATTCGTCTTTTTAAGATACGATAGCAGGGAAAAGGCAATCGGGAAACTTCCCGATTATATGACAGCATACCTCCACTGACTCCGTGGTTTTCTGCCGGATTTCCAAATTCCGGCAGTTTTTCACCATTGGCCTCTCATAATATTCCGCATTTATGAACTGTTACTTGTTTTTATACAGTTTTCTAATCCGCCTGTCTCCTGAGAAAAGCGGGAGTCTCAAAATCCGGATTGTCATCATCATTTATCATTCCCATCCTGACAACAACGGGGTTTTCTCCTGTTTTCTCATCTCTGTTCCTTATAAAAGTGGGCTTCGCAAGGTCTTCCCTTTTTCTGGCATAACCCGATACGCTGGGGATCTCAGGTGTTCTCTTATAATTACTCCCTCTTGAATCGAACCCCGTTGCAATGACGGTAATACGTACCTCGTCTTCCATACTGTCATCAATAACCGTCCCGAATATGATATTTGCGTCTTCGTGGGCCTCTTTCTGTATCAGAGATGATGCCTCATTTACCTCAAAAAGTGTCATCTCGGGTCCGCCTGTTATGTTGAGAAGTATGCCCCGGGCCCCCTGAATAGAGTTATCTTCCAGCAGGGGAGAGGAGATCGCCTTCTGCGCGGCTTCAACAGCCCTGTTCTCACCACTGGCCACACCGGTACCCATAAGAGCCAGCCCCATTTCCGACATGATATTCTTGACATCAGCGAAATCAAGATTGATCAGACCGGGAGCCATGATAAGATCAGAAATTCCCTTAACTCCGTTGTAGAGAATCTCGTCAGCCTTTTTGAAGGCATCCGGGAAGGTCATATTTCTTCCACCGATACTCAGAAGCCTTTGATTAGGAATCACAATAAGCGTATCAACCACCTTTTTTAATTCTATGAGACCTTCCTCCGCCTGTAACTCCCTTTTCTTTCCCTCAAACTGAAATGGTTTTGTGACTACCGCGACAGTAAGTGCACCCAGTTCTTTCGCGATTTCCGCCACAATCGGTGCACCACCGGTCCCGGTCCCTCCGCCAAGACCAGCCGTCACAAAAACCATATCGGCCCCATCCAGAAGCTCCTTCAGTCTGTCCCGGGATTCAATAGCCGCCTTTTTACCCACTTCAGGATCTGATCCAGCGCCAAGACCCTTTGTAATCTCCGCGCCCAACTGTATCTTTAGCGGAGCTTTTGATGCTACCATGGCCTGGGAATCCGTGTTTGCCACGATGAAATCCACACCGCTGAGATTATAGGTCATCATCATGTTCACGGCATTTCCTCCGCCACCTCCGATACCTATAACCTTGATCTTTGCAGCATTGCTTTTGGCACCACCTTTTACTAATTCAAACATGTTTGTACCCTCCCTTCTCAGAAAAAATCGTTGAACCATCTTTTTATTTTTTTCGTCAGGTTTCCCAGTATATTCTTTTCACCTCTCTTTACGGCATAATCAGAGTGGCCTTTGCTCCCATGAACAACAAGCCCCACTCCCGTCGCATACATCGGGTTATTAATTATATCTGTAATGCCGCCAACGCCCGCAGGGCATCCCTTCCTCACCGGTGTATTGAATATCTGCTCCGCCAGCTCAGTTATCCCTTCAAGAGTTGCTGTTCCTCCCGTAAGTACAACACCTGCAGCCAATAAATCGTCATAGCCCGATTTAGCAATTTCTCTCTGCGCGAAGCTGAGAATCTCTTCCATACGTGGTTCAATGATCTCCCCCAGCACCTGCCTTGAAATATTTCTCGGACTTCTTCCACCCACACTTGGAACTTCTATAATTTCATTCTGGGGTATCAGCGGGGTATATGCGCAGCCATAACTTATCTTTATCTTTTCAGCTTCCAGCACCGGGGTCCGCAGTCCCACGGACATGTCACTGGTGACATAATTACCCCCCATAGGCAGAACAGCGGTATGCTGAATGCTTCCCCCTGCAAACACCGCTATGTCGGTAGTACCGCCACCGATATCGATCAGTGCAACCCCCAGTTCCTTTTCGTCTTGACTGAGAATTGTCTCGCTGGAGGCCAGGGGTTCCAGGACAATGTCATTTACATCCAGACCCACGCGATTAACCGACTTTATTATGTTCTGTATGGATGTAATCGCTCCGGTAACAACATGAACCTTGGCTTCAAGCCTGACTCCCGACATCCCTATGGGTTCTTTTACTCCATCCTGATCATCAACTATATAATACTGCGGCAATATGTGGATTATCTTCCTGTCCAGAGGGATGGCAACCGCTTTGGCCGCCTCTAACGCCCTTTTCACATCATATTCATCAACTTCACCGCCCTTGACCGCTACAATGCCATAACTGTTCAACCCCCTGATATGGCTCCCGGCAATACCTGTGAAAACGGATCTTATCTCACATCCCGACATCAGTTCCGCCTCTTCCACAGCCCTCTTTATTGAATCCACGGTACTGTCGATATTAACCACAATACCCTTTCGAAGTCCGCTTGACAGATGAGAACCAATTCCAATTATATCTATCCCGGCATTTGTGATTTCACCGACAATGACACACGTTTTGGTCGTTCCTATGTCCAGCCCTACTACGATATTTTCCTTTTTTGCCATACATTAATCCTCTCCGACATTATATCTCTGTCTTGTGATCTTCTGTCAGACTTTTAGGACTGAAAATATTCCCACGCTGAACTGTAATCCTGCTGCAATCTACAAGATCAATGCTCAAAGACGCCCCATCCGGATTTCTTCGCGCCAGATCTATCATTACCCTCTCTAGCCTCTTCAACTTTTTTTCGTAATCTCCAAAACCGAGATCCAAGAACAGGCGATTATCAGTAACAACAGAAAATTCATACAGGCCATCCACATATATCTCTGATATATTCCATGCCCTCGGAAAATTGTCTCTTTCAGAAAGATAGTCCAGAAATTCAAAGGTCTTCTTTAACAGAGCTTTTCTTACTATTCCATTTCTGTAGAACCCTGTGAGCACGGGAGCATTTGTCCTGTCTCCAGCTTCAACCTTTTTAAACACCTCTCCACTGCGATCCACAGCATACAGATTCTTGTCCTTTTTAAGGAGAGCGAAGACATCTCTCTCGACAATCTCTATAACCAGCCTGTCGGGAAATTCCCTGCCTACAGAGGCATTCTTGATCCACGGATCGGTCTCGATATCTTGCTCCATCTTCCCAGAATTTGCGGTCAGTATATTCATAGAGGGGGATATCCCCGTAAGTTCAATAACCTTTTCCTTACTGACTTTGTTACAGCCCCTGACGATAGTGTTTTCCAACTGGAAATAATCGGCGCACATGGCAGAATTATACGCATACACCATGGAAAAGCCCAACAAACCGGCAATACTTACAATGGCAAGTATCCTGAAGATTTCGCCCGGAATCACTTTTGATCGCCGTTTCACCCTGTTTTTCCTCGTTGAAGGGATTCGTTTAAGGGACTTCTTCATAGCTCCTCTCCTATGATCTTTAACTCTGTTTCAAGAAGAATTTCCCTTTCCCCCAGAATCCTCTTTTGAATGATACCTATCAGGGCAATAACATCCTCCGCTTTTGCATTGCCCATATTTACAATGAAATTCCCATGTTTCACCGATATTTCCGCATCTCTCACCTTGAAACCCTTAAGACCGGCATCTTCGATCATTTTTCCTGCCGGACAACCGGGAGGGTTCTTGAATACGGATCCCGCGCTCCGGTATGCGAGAGGATGCTTCTCCCTGCGTGCCGCAATAATGTCCGAAATCTTTCCCTGGATTTCATCTCTGTTTCCTCTTATAAAGCGAAAGCAGGCACCGGTAATAATTGTGCCTTCGGGGAGATCGAGATTTCTATACTCAAATGACAGGTTTTTTCTCTCTATCTCCCTTGTCTTCGTGTCGGTGTCGAGAATGGAGACTGATTTCACCACATCTTTTAACTCACTCCCCCACGCCCCGGCATTCATTTTCAGACCCCCTCCGACACTGCCCGGTATCCCGGCACAAAATTCCATTCCGGCAAGAGATTCCCTCATCGAAAATTCAACAATGCCGGAAAGTGAAACCCCGGCCTGGGCGTAAACACAGGCACTGCCGGCATATTCTTCTTCTTTCGGAGCGGATTTCCGGGGGAGATTCTCGTCCCTTATTTCCAGTCTTCGAAGTGTCTCCATGGAAATCAACACACCCCTGTAACCACCATCTCTCACAATAAGATTTGTACAGTTTCCAACAGGCAGGAAAGAAATTTCCTCCCTGAGGAAAAAGGAGACCAGCTTTTCCAGCTCACCGACAGTATTAGGAAAGATCAGCGCATCAGCCTTTCCTCCGACACCCATGGATGTGTGCGCAGACATCGGTTCATCGAAAAGCACCTTTCCGGTGACCATGCTGCCTATCCTGTCCCTGAACTGTCTATCTGTAATCATCTGTCCTGATTCCTGTTCTCTGGCTTCCGGCCTTCAAGTCTTTCCAGCAGTCTCTCCCCTATCTTCCAAACATCTCCCGCCCCCAGTGTCATGACTACATCACCCGGTTTTACTATGCTGGTCAGATGATCGACAATCTCTTTAAAACTCGACAGATACATTACATCATCGTGTCCATGGGCCTTTATGCTTTTGCAAAGGTTCATGGAATGGACACCCTTTATTTTCTTCTCACTCGCGGCATATATGTCTGTCAGGATTAGCACCCCTGCCTCGTCAAAGGACCCCGGAAATTCATCGAACAGGGCCCTGGTGCGTGTATAGCGGTGAGGCTGAAACACGACGACAAGCCGCCGGTTTTCCCATGCATTTTTCGCGGCTGCCAGTACCGCCTTTATCTCCGTCGGATGGTGACCATAATCATCAACTACCGTGACATCACCGGTCTGTCCTTTGATCTCCAGCCTGCGGTGCACGCCCTTATAAGCACTTAATCCCTCCTGTATCTTGGAAAATTTCACGCCAAGTTCCAGAGCCACCGCCACAGCGGCCATGGAGTTGTAAACATTGAACAGACCCGGAACCTGCATTTCTACTTTCCCAAGAAGGGTTTTTTTGTAGTAAAGAGTAAACTGTGATGTCAGCCCGCTGAAGGATATATCGGCTGCCCTGAAGTCAACTCCATCATAAATGCCGTATGTGACAGTCTTTCTCTTCATCCTGGGCAGTATATCTCTTACATTGTCACAATCACCGCATAATATGACAGACCCGTAAAAGGGAACCGAGTTGGCAAACTGCAGAAAGGCATCCTTGATCTCCCCTATCCCCGGATAATAATCCATATGTTCGCGATCTATATTTGTAATAACGGCGATATATGGGTTCAGTTGGAGGAAGGAGCCGTCGCTCTCATCGGCCTCTGCAACAATAATCTCGCCCTCTCCCAGCCTTGCGTTACTCCCTATACTGTCCAGCCTGCCCCCTATCACCATCGTAGGATCAAGACCGCTATGCGCTAGCACTGTTGAAATGATGGAAGTAGTTGTCGTCTTCCCGTGAGAACCCGAGACGGCTATGGAATATTTCATTTTCAACAGTTCGGCCAGCATCTCAGCTCTTGGAATAACCGGAATATTCCTTCTGTGAGCCTCCATTACCTCGGGATTATCCTCACTGACTGCTGTTGATTTAACAACCACATCGGCAACCGTGAGGTTTGACAGCCTGTGTCCGTGAAATATCCGTGCTCCGAGCGCTTCCAGTCTCAATGTGATATCAGAATTTTCCAGATCGGATCCACTGATCATGTACCCGAGATTCAGGAGGACCTCGGCAATACCGCTCATACCGATACCGCCTATCCCGACAAAGTGTATATGCTTTATACGTCTGTACATTATATTTTCCTTCTGACTCCTGATTTCTGACTCCCGATCTCTGTTCCCTGACCCAGCATAATCATACATTCATCCACGATGCGCTCTGCCGCCTTTACATTACCCATCTTTTCGGATTCTTCTTCCATACTGCGGATCGTCTCCGGACTGTCTGCAAACCTCCTGATGACCCCGGCAAGGATTTCTCCATCAAGCCTGTTTTCGAGAATCACCTCAGCCGCACCCGCATCGGCCAGCACGCGGGCATTCAGTTCCTGATGATTCCCGACTGCGAATGGATAGGGAATCAGTACAGATGCCTTTCCGGTCGCGGTTATCTCAGCGATAGAAGTCGCGCCAGCCCTGCATATCAAGAGATCCGCCGACCCGTACGCCGAGGACATATCGGTAATAAAGGGATATATGCCGGCATTTACCCCCCGATCACGATAGACGGCGGATACTTCATCAAAGTCTTCCTTTCCCGTTTGATGGGTAATCACCAATCTGTCTCGCATATCCTCCAGATACGTTATGGATTCAATAACCATCCTGTTTATAGTATGGGCCCCCTGACTTCCTCCAAATATAAGGATGGAAAATCTATTCCCTTTCTTCCGGGAATTTTTAATACCCTTCGCAAATTCCCTTCTCACGGGGTTCCCAGTAACAACAACCTTACTTTCCGTGAACCTGTTTTCCTTATCGGGGAATGAGAGAAATATTTTATCCACAAACCTGCCAAGTATCCTGTTTGTAAAACCGGGTAAGGCGTTCTGTTCCGCGATTGCCGTTTTTATACCCATAAAATGGGCAGCTATCACCGCCGGCCCTGAAGCATAACCTCCTACACCTAAAACAATATCGGGGCGGAAATTACGGATGATAGACACTGATTGTCTTATGCTCCACGGAATTTTCAGAAGACTGACTATCATCTGCGCAACCCCCCTGCCCTTCACTCCTTCCACATTTATCGTTCGAAGCGTAAAACCCATATCACGAAGGACCCTGGCTTCCAGCCCCTTCTCAGTTCCTATGAAAAGAATATCTTGCACATC
>CAYLXS010000015.1:0-9238 GCA_964387765.1 uncultured Syntrophaceae bacterium | reverse complement strand
CAGTCCCATAACCGCCGCCATATTTATAAATGCCTCCAGCGCGATAACTGTCGTCAATCCAGAGGCCAGAAGCATCCCGAACAGATCCGCGCAGTTAAAGGAAATCGAGAAACCACGAAAGACAAGGATGCAGAATAACGCAATAACAATTACAACCCCGACAAAACCACCCTCTTCAGCAATTACCGAAAGGATGAAGTCGGTATGCGGTTCGGGAAGATAAAACAGCTTCTGCATTCCGTTTCCAAGTCCTACGCCAAAGGCTCCGCCGGAACCAAAGGAAATAAACGATTGTATTATCTGAAAGCCTGTGTTGGCCGGATCTTCCCAGGGATTAAGAAATGACATAAGCCTTTGCATACGGTAACTTTCATGGATAATCAGAGCCACCCCCACAGGGATTACAGCCGCTACGAAACCGGCGAGATACATAATTCTGCTCCCCGCCAGATAGAACATAAGCACAAACACCACAACTATGATAGCGGCCGCGCCGAAATCCGGCTGACACAGCACAAGGCCAACAATTATCAGCATTATAACCAGCGGGACTACAAAAACGCGTGAAAATTCCTTTATATGCCCTATTTTCTTCGCAAGATAATGGGCCAGGAATATAACCAGTACGATCTTTACCAGTTCGGATACCTGGAAAGACAAATACCCTACGCGAAGCCACCTCGTGGCACCACCGGCCTTTACACCAAACCCCGGAATAATAACCAAAAACAGAAGCACTATGGATATAAGCACGCCAGGATAAGCCGCTTTTTTCCAATACCGATAGGGGAATCTGGATATTCCTGTCATGACGACAAGCCCGAGCAGGACAAATAATATTTGTTTTTTGATATAGTGGTATCCATCGCCATATTTTTCCATGGCAATTATGGAGCTTGAGCTGTAAATCATAACCGTCCCGATGACAACCAGGACTATTGTAACAATAAACAGTGCGATATCCGGTCTGCCCCTTGTTAATGAAGACTGTTCGCCCATGTCCCCTGATCCTTTTTATGACTCATTTGATTAACCATATCCGTGAAAACTCTCCCCCGCTCCTCATAGTTTTTGAATTCATCAAAACTTGAGCAACCGGGCGACAGCAGCACAATGTCGCCGGATGTTGAATTGTCACGAGCCATGTTGACGGCATTCTTCAGATTGCCTGCAATTTCAGTCCTTGCAATTCCACCAATGCTGGAAGCTATCTCTCTCTCGGCTTCACCGAAAACGATCAACATCTTGACCTTTTTTCTTATAAATTCCGCAAGTATCCCGAAGTCTCCGCCCTTGTATCTGCCTCCCATAAGGAGCACAACCGGCCCAGGGAAAGATTGGAGTGCCCTGTAAACCGCATCCACGTTTGTACCCTTGGAATCGTTGTAATATTCTACACCATCCACAACTCCGGCAAATTCTATCCTGTGCTGGATACCGGTAAAACCTTCCAGCGCATCGATAATCCCCTCTGGTGAACATCCGCACATCCTCGAGGCAAGCACGGCGGCCATCACATTCTCCAGATTATGCATACCTTTCAATTTTATCGATTGGATGGGATATTTCTCATCCAGTCCGGCGGAGCAGTATCTCAAGAAGTCACCATCAATAAACATCCCCTCTTTCAATCTTGAAGATGAGCTGAAATATGAGACATGCTCAGCTGACAGCCTCTTCGAAAGATCCGCCGATACAGGGTCATCCGCATTCAGAATGGCAAGATCCCCTTCCCCCTGGCGTGCGAATATCATTTCCTTAACAGAGCGGTATTCCTCAAAAGATCCATGATAATCGAGGTGATCACAGCTTACATTCAGAAGCATTGCGATAAACGGGTGAAAATTCCTGATCCACTGCAACTGGAAGCTGCTTACTTCTATCACTGCGTAATCGTCTTCCTGCATACCGTTCACATAGGATATGAGCGGATTGCCTATATTGCCACCTATAAAGACCCTCCTGCCGCAATGTTCCAGTATCCTGCCCAGCAGACTGGTCGTGGTCGTTTTCCCATTTGTGCCGGTAATCGCAATAGCCGGTTTTTTCAAATACCCGGAGGCAAGTTCCAGCTCGCTCAGGATTGGGATTCCCATCCTCAAACCCTCCGCGAGCAGACAGTTGAATGGTGGAACGCCCGGTGAAGGTACAATCATATCCGTTCGTGAAAGAACTGTCGTATCATCCTGCCTGATACCCAATTCTACATCCGCCTGCCCCGTAAAGACTTCAACGGTATTCCCAAGCTCAGAAACAGGTTTTTCATCGGCAATCATAACACTGGCTCCCTTATCAAGCAGGAATTCAGCCGTCGCCACACCCGTTCTGCCCAGCCCGATTACCAGAACTCTCTTTCCACTCAAATTCATAAACATTCACCAATCAGAACTGCTCCCATTACCTCAGTTTCAACGTACTTATGGCGATAAGCGCAAGGATAATGGAAATGATCCAGAAACGCACAATGACCTTGGGTTCCGCCCATCCCTTTAATTCAAAATGATGATGTATAGGCGCCATCCTGAACATACGTTCTCCGCTGGACATCTTGAACCAGCCTACCTGAAAAATGACTGAAATGGTTTCAACTACAAATATGCCTCCTACTATCGCAAGGAGTATCTCCTGCTTTGTGAGAACGGCTATAGTACCCAGAACACCTCCCAGAGAGAGTGAGCCCACATCTCCCATGAAAATTTGAGCTGGATAGGTATTGTACCAGAGAAAACCGATTCCGGCCCCGACCATCGCCCCGCAAAAGACCGCAAGTTCTCCCACTCCCGCCACGTATGGAATCTGGAGATACGAGGACAACTTTATATTCCCGGCAAAATAGGCGAAAAGAAGATAGGTCGCGAAGCATATCGTCGCCGGACTTATTGCAAGACCGTCCAGACCATCCGTAAGATTTACCGCGTTTGCCGCTCCTACAATAACAAATGTGGAAAGGATTACATAACCCCAGCCAAGATCAGGAAGAATGGTCTTAAAAAAAGGCACTGTGAGATTTGAACTGAAATCCGGGCTCAGGTACAGGACAATACTCACAAAAAGCGCTATCATAATCTCCGCGGCGAGTCTGACTGTTCCCGGGACGCCTTTGCTGCTTTTGTTTGACAACTTCCGGTAATCATCCCAGAATCCGATAAGACCGAATCCCACCATCACCATGAGGACAATCCAGATATAATTAACGCTGAGTTTTGCCCAGAGAAGGGTTGACACGACAGCAGAAAAAATAATGAGGGTGCCTCCCATCGTGGGTGTACCCTCTTTTGAAAGATGGGAGTCGGGACCGCCAGCGCGTATAGGCTGTTCTATGCCGAGAAATCGGAGTTTCTTAATCACCCACGGACCAAGAATAAAACAGATGGTCAGAGCGGTTATCGTGGCGTATATCGTCCTGAAGGTTATATAGCGAAATACATTAAGCCATGAATATATGTCGCTGAATGAATGTAAGAAATGATAAATCACTTATAATTCCCCCCCCCCTAGTCAAGCTCTCAAGATGCTGTAAGATATAGCTATTTATTCATATATGCATCCCTAATCGAACTCCTCTATTATTGCCTGGACAAATTCCTCCATTTTCATGCCTCTCGATCCTTTTACCAGTATCCAGTCTCCTTCGCGCAGCAACAAACGGAGTGTTTCCATTATTCTATCCGGCGTTTCGGCAAAATATATATGGTCTTCCCTGAGTCCTCCTTCTATAGCGCCCCTCGCCACAGCTCCCGAAAAACCTCCCTTAAGAAATATGTTTCCTGCACCGGTATCAGCAATAGCCTTTCCAATCTTTTCATGCAGCCTTTCAGCTTCTTTCCCCAGTTCGAGCATATCTCCGAAGATAACAATGCTTTCATTGCTTCCCTTTAAATCGCTCAATGCCTTGAGGGCTTCCATTGCCGAGGCGGGATTGGCATTGTAGGTGTCATCAATAATAATGCCACCACTCTTCAGCCTGTGAACATCCATACGGCCCTGTATCTGTCTGAAGGCCGACAACCCTTCACAAATCAGATCGTATCCAATATCCATGGCCTGGCAGGCTGCCGCACAGGCCAGGGCATTGTATATATTATGTCTGCCGACGATGGTCATATCGATACCCTTGCCTGTTCCCCCTATCTCCAGCGTAAAACTGACTCCCCGTTCACCCCTCATAAAAATGCGTTCAGCACGGACAAACGCATTTTCATCGATACCAAAACTGATGTTTCTTCCCATCCACCGGTCTGCCAGTATCCTTGAAAATCCATCGTCTCTGTTGATAACCGCCACGCCGTTATCTTTCATATTGAAAAAGAGATCTCCCTTTTCTTCCATGACTACATCTACAGATCCGAACCCCTCCAGATGGGCTGGTCCTATATTAGTAATAACGCCGATATCTGGTTCGGCAATGGCTGTAAGCCTCTCTATCTCTCCCCTCCTGCTGGTTCCCATCTCAATAATAGCCATTTCATGTCCCAGGTTCAGCTCAAGCAGGCTGAGAGGAAGTCCCACAAGATTGTTATAATTCCCCCTGCTCTTTAAGACATTCCCGGAGAGCCCCGCCACCGTGGCTATCATCTCTTTCGTCGTCGTCTTCCCGGAGCTTCCCGTTACCGCCACAACAGGAATTGTAAACTTGTTTCTCCATAAACTGGCTATATCGCCCAGCGCGTGCAGGGTATCGTCAACGAGAACCACGGAAATATTATCGGGGACTTTTCTGGTTACCTCTTTCTTCCCTCTTCGAACGAGCAGACCGGATGCGCCGTTTCTTACCGCATCTGAGATAAAATCATGTCCGTCAAATCTCTCCCCCGTGAGAGGAATAAAGAGGTTGCCCTTGATCACATCTCTTGAATTCGTAGACAATCCTTCGAATACACAGTCAGGATTCCCCCCGACAAGCGTTCCTTCCGTTGCCGCTATTATCTCTTCCACTTTCAATACAGGAGATTTTGTGTCTTTCAACGCCCACCTCCCAACCTGCGACCGGAAAGGGCCTTTCTGACAACTGCCCTGTCATCAAAAGGAAACTTTCTGGTTCCCAGGATTTGATAATCCTCATGCCCCTTCCCGGCTACCAGTACGATATCCGCATTGCCGGCAATAGATACGGCAAGATCTATAGCAGTTCGCCGATCAGCAATAACCATATATCCTTTTTCATTTAAGCCATTGATGATATCCTCAGAAGAGTATCTGCTTAAATCAGTGTCAATCCCCTCTTCTATTTCATTCATGATTTTTGAGGGGTCTTCCGTCCTCGGATTATCTGAAGTAACTACGACCAGATCACTCAGTGTTGTCGCGATTTTCCCCATAACAGGCCTCTTCGTACGATCTCTGTCTCCTCCGCACCCGAAAACCGTTATGATCCTGCCCTCCTTAAAATCAGACAGATTTTCGAGCACCTTTTCCAGGGCGTCTCCGGTATGAGCATAGTCCACAAATACCGCGGGTTCTCCAGGTTTACTCACTCTTTCCAGACGACCCGGAACTATCTCCAGAGCCTCTATACCGGACCGGATATATTCCTCCTGTATCCCGAGCGACATAGCCGTCGCTGCCGCCGCGAGGATATTGTAGAGATTGAATTTTCCGACCATGGCGGAAGATACAGGGAATTCACCATCAGGACCTTTTATATTCGCATTTATTCCACCCATGGAAAGAGCAACATCAGTGGATGAGATATCGCACAATCCCTCTACACCGAATGTAACTGACGGCGTTTTTATCTCGTCAAGGAGTCTTACGCCCCACGGATCATCACAGTTAACAACTGCTACGCGCCCACCGAGCACATCGGTAAAGAACCTTTCCTTCACCAGAAAATATTCTTCCATAGTGTGATGATAATCGAGATGCTCCGGGGAAAGATTCGTAAATATACCGATATCATACTCACACCCATAGACCCTTTTCAGGTCGATCGCGTGAGACGAAACCTCCATCACAACGTGCGTTACTCCCGTGTCGACCATCTCTCTCAGCATTCTTTGCAAATCGAGTGACTCGGGCGTTGTGTGCAAAGCAGGAAATATATTGCCCCCATATCTGTAATTTACCGTCCCTGTAACTCCGACGGAAAACCCGGCAGATTTTAAAATAGACTCCAGAAAATAGGCCACCGTCGTCTTTCCATTTGTTCCGGTGACACCTATCAGACAGAAATTGCGGGAGGGATTATCATAAAAGTTTTTCGCCAGCCCGCTCAGTGCCAGACGGCTGTCTTTCACCCCTATGGAGACTACGCCCGTTTCAGTGGAAATCTTTTCTTCATCATGTACAATATATTTCGCTCCCCTTTTCACCGCATCGCGCACGAAATCATGGCCGTTGAACTCCGCACCGGCCATCGCAACAAAAACGGACCCTTCTCTACATTTTCTGGAGTCGTAGCAAATATCAGCAGCATCTCCGGAAATATCTCCCGATACCTCCAGAACATCTATTCCATTCAGCAGACGTAAGAGTTTCATGCCGCGCATCCCTCTCCTCTTCTCAGACCCCCTGGTCAAACAGAACGTAACAGGGCAGATTTTCCTCTATCCGGACACCCGGGGCCGGATTCTGACTCACAGCCCAGCCACTCCCCGCGATCCTTATATCTATTCCCCTGTTTTGAGAAATCTTTAAAACTTCCCTCATCGACATGCCCTCAAAATCGGGGATAATCGATTCATCCACCTTCGTATCATGATAGATTGTTTCCCTATCAGTCGAAGCCTGAATTATCCTTACCCCTTCATTGTTTTCGTTAGCGGCAACCTCCCGCAGTTCCATACTATTATTGAAGCATCTCAATATCTGTTCAGAAACCTCCTTGAAAACCGGCGCGGCAGCAGCTCCACCCCACCTGTGAATCTTCGGTTCATCCAGCATGACAAGGATTACCATCTGGGGATCTTCAGCAGGGAAAAACCCGATGAAAGAGGCCTCCACTTTTTTGGCCGAGTAACGTCCCAGATCGAAATCGAACTTCTGGGATGTTCCGGTCTTGCCAGCCACAGAAAGATTGACTATGCGGGCATTCCCCCCTGTTCCCTCCTCCACCACATCGGTAAGGATGGATGTAATCCTGTGTGATGTCTCAGGAGATATAACCCGTCTTACCGCTACAGGTTCAATTTCCTTAACCACGCTGCCTTTTTTATCCACCATACAGCGAACGACATGCGGTTTCATCAGTACGCCATCGTTTGCTATGGCGGACATCGCTGTAACTAATTGTATGGCAGTAACTGAAACGCCCTGGCCAAAGGCTATTGTCGCGAAATCAACATCAGTCCAGTCTTTCGAATTTCTCAGGATACCCCTTGATTCACCTGGAAGATCAATCCCCGTCTTTGAACCGAACCCAAACATCGTAATATAATGGTAGAATTTTTCCTTTCCAAGTTTTTCCGCTATTTTAACAGAACCTATATTGCTGGAATGTTTGATAATATCCGGCAAGTTAAGTTCCTGAAATTTTTCGTTCTGTGCATCATGGATAACCCTGTTACCCACTGTGTAAGACCCGTTTTCACAGTCAAATATATCCGTTTCCGTGACAAGGCCTTCCTCAAGAGCGGCAGCGGCCACAAAGGGTTTGAAAACGGAACCGGGATCAAAACAATCGGTAACTGCCCTGTTTCTCCTGGCATCTGCGGGATATATGGAAAATTCATTAGGATTGAACAGGGGTTCATTGGCCATTGCCAGCACCTCCCCTGTCCCGGGATCCATAACGATAACGGTTCCCCCCTTCGCGCCGGTATCTTCAATGGCCTTCTTCAACTGAGATTCAACGATATATTGAATCTTACTGTCGATAGTCAGGAAAAGACTGCAACTCCTGTCATCCACTGCACTGCCCGAATCATCACTCAAATAGATTTTGCGTCCCCTGGCATCTCTGCCCCACACCACCTTTTTTGGAACACCCTTCAGATATTCATCGTATTTCGATTCCAGGCCATCCAGACCGGTCGAATCCAGTCCGGCAAATCCGAGAAGATGACAGGCCAGTTCTCTGTGAGGATAAAATCTCCTGGGTTCCTGCACCAGATGAACGCCCTTCAACTTCAAGGTACGTATCCGCTCCGTCCTGACCGGAGAAATCTGCCGGGCAATCCAGCGAAAACTCCCCTGGTTTGAAAGTGCCCCTGTAATCTTTTGTCTTTTTACACCTAATATGGAGGAAAGGTTCGACGAGACTTTCGTGCGATCCTCGACATTCGAAGGATCCACGTAAACGGAATCCGCCATTATGGTAGCCGCGAGTTTCTGCCCGTTTCTATCAAATATGAATCTTCTTTCCGGATACAGTGTCAGGCTCGCTTTGTGCTGCCTGTCGGCAAGCTTCCCCAGCGTTTCTCCGGAGACAACCTGAAGTTGAAACGCTCTCGACACCAGCGCTACGTACAGCACAAGAAAAAAAAGCAATATCGACACCACTCTGAATCTCAGCCATTTCCCTGATTTTGCAGTCATTTTAAGAAAATCACCTGATCCCTTTCCGGATAGCGCATCCCGAGTTTAGTCCTGGCAATGGATTCTATCCTGCGCGGAGATTTCAACGTGGCGACCTCAACCTTCAATTTTCTGTTTTCTTCCAAAAGGCCATCTCTGCAGTGAATTTCTTCGGCTATCTGATAATCGATCTTTGTAATACTTATTCGAAACCACACATAGACAAGCGTGATAGCCATAAACATAAGTGCTATAACGATGAGGCGAAAAAGTTTCAAACCCTCTTTTTTTTTATTAGCCGCCAGCATTTTCAGATCCTTATGGCCGTTCTCAATCTTGCGCTTCTTGCCCTCGGATTGAACGTTATTTCGGCCTTTCCCGGCATAACAGCCTTCCTGGTCAGCATTTTCAGCTTGCTTTTTCTGTTACAACAACAAACCGGGAAGTCCGGAGGACAGATGCACCCCTTCTCCCAGGAACGAAACAGCGTCTTTACCATTCTGTCTTCAAGTGAATGAAATGATATTATGGAAAACCTGCCCTCTTTCTCCAGCATGTCAATTCCGCTTTCTATTGCGTTATGAAGATTTACCAGTTCGTTATTGACGGCAATTCGGAGGGCCTGAAAGGTCTTTGTGGCGGGATGTATCCTCTTTTTCTTTAGATGGCCGGGCAGAGCGCCGGCAATAATCGCGGCAAGTTCACCCGTCGTTCTTATGGGAGACAGCCTCCGCCTTTCCGAAATTGCTCTTACAATCCTTCCGGGCATCATCTCTTCACCATA
>CAYLXS010000014.1:11490-19218 GCA_964387765.1 uncultured Syntrophaceae bacterium | reverse complement strand
GTATTTTAAGTCTTGGGTATCCATTCTTTAAGTTTTCTTATCGAGTACAGGAAGCACAATTTGGTCTGACAATGACTATTCGCTCTAATGCAAACTTTCACAGATCAAGATATGTTCCATCCTGTCGGACTTTCTCGAGTCACCTCCGATAGCTGGCTGTTTCGCACATAATCAAGATTCACAAAAATCCTATTCTGATACATCTTTGCTTCAGTTGGACTTGACCTTTTCCTGTAACCAGTGTAGTAAACTTTCCGGTATTTACACGTTATATCAAGGTAAAAGAACGGCACAAAGATGAGTATGACAGGTACAGGGGTTATACGCAATTTCCTGTCCAGGGGTTCACGGTTTTTTATTCTGAGATAAAAATTAAGGAGGAAAAGAGTTTATGGGGAAAGAATTGGTAACGATACAGGATACAACAGCTAATCCGGCACCTCTGGGTCTTATGGCCTTCGGGATGACGACGGTGCTTTTGAATATTCACAACGCGGGTTTCTATCCCATGGATTCCATGATACTGGCGATGGGGATATTTTACGGAGGTCTGGCACAGGTAATAGCAGGTATCATGGAGTGGAAGAAAAACAATACCTTCGGGACAACGGCATTTACGTCCTTTGGTTTTTTCTGGCTCAGTCTGGTTTTTCTGTTGCTGATACCGAAATTTGGGTGGTGGACCGGTCCGACGAGCGGTTCGATGGCAGCGTACCTCTTCATGTGGGGTCTCTTTACCTCCTGTATGTTTATAGGCACCTTGAGGGCAAACAGAGCCCTTCAGGTTGTGTTTTTTACATTGGCAGTGCTCTTTTTCCTCTTGGCCTGGGGAGACGCATCGGGTAGTGTCGCCGTGAAACATTTTGCGGGCTACGAGGGGATCTTCTGTGGATTGTCGGCAATTTACGCCGCTATGGCACAGGTTTTGAACGAGATGTACGGGAAAACCATATTGCCCCTGGGGCCCGTAAAGTAGGAAGTCTTGGTTCGATAATGAATCCGAAACATAAGGAATTTGCGTATAACCATACCGTGATAGTGAACTTCGAAGTTTTTCCCGATCAACTTTAGTAGGGGAAAAGGTCGTGCAAGAGACCCCGCCTTCGGTCGGGGTTTCCTGTTTTTTGAAATCTTTTTTTCTGGTATCATAATTTTTCTCATGTGCGAGATGAATGAAATCTCAAAGGAATCTTCAAATGGTCAGAAATAATAAAGCTGAATTCTGCCCGACAAGTGGTGTGCGAAAGTTGTATCTCTTCGCTTTTATTCTATGGATAGGTATCTTTCTGACACCTTCCGTTTCCCTTTCGGGTGATGTACTAAACGAAAATGAAACGCTCGATGTAAAAATCGGCCAAATGATTATGATCGGATTCAGGGGGCTTTCCGTCGACGACACAAGCCCCGTGATAGCCGATATACAGAAGAGGAACATAGGGGGCATCATCCTCTTTGACTATGATGTTCCTTCGGGATCCCCGGTCAGAAATATCGAATCTCCTGATCAGGTAAAATCCCTTGTAAGGGCCTTGCAGAGAGCATCTTCCATTCCTCTTTTTATCGCAATCGATCAGGAGGGAGGAAGGGTAAGCAGGCTCAAGGAACAATTCGGCTTTCCACCAACGGTCTCGGAAGGATATCTCGGGAGGATCGATGATCTCGAAGTCACAAAAGAATACGCAGAGAAAACGGCTGAAACCCTTTCAGATCTGGGGATAAATGTCAATTTTGCACCCGTTGTCGATCTAAATATAAATCCGGATAATCCAGTGATAGGGAAGATTGAGAGGAGTTTTTCGGCTGATCCAGTGGCTGTAATCAGGCACTCGATGGCAACCATTGATATATTTCACGCACACGGTATTCTTTCCGCAATAAAACATTTTCCAGGACATGGAAGTTCCAGAGCAGATTCCCACAAAGGATTCGTGGATGTTACTGAGAGCTGGTCGCCTGATGAATTAAAACCCTTTGAGGCCATTATTCAATCAGGAAAGTGCGATATGGTAATGACGGCCCACATCTTTAACGCCAGGCTTGATCCTCTCTGGCCCGCCACCCTTTCAGAAAGGATAATCGGTAAGATTCTTCGCGATGATTTGAAATTTGGCGGTGTCGTTGTATCCGATGACATGCAAATGGGGGCAATCAGATCTTTTTACGGCCTGGAGATGGCAATCAAAAGGTCAATACTTGCCGGTTGCGATATACTTGTCTTTGCAAACAATTCCATATTTGATGAGGATATTGCAACGCGGGCCAGCGGCGTAATAAAAAAGCTTGTGGCCGATGGGACAATAAGAAGCGAACGGATAGATGAATTTTACAGGAGGATAATGAGGCTCAAGAAAAAGCTGAAACGATAGCTTAACTGATCGAAAAGCAGACTATTGACGCCTTCTCTATTGAAGCTCCCCGAAATCCCGTATAAGCGGGATCTCCGCTTTTGCTCCGACAGTTGCGGAAAATGCGCTCGCTGTTCAATTCACCCAAAACAGCTGGTTAAGACTGCGGCTGCGACTATATAATGATATTCCATCAATTCGGATAGTTGCCCTGGCCCGTCTCCAATCCCGTCGCCTGCGTATCCAAGAAACCGGAGATATTGAAGAGGGGTTCGATCTCTTGTTCGCCGAGCGAAACAAGTTCGTTGGCGTGAAATCCCACCGGATTGAGTTTCCGGAATGTCTTTGCCGGGTATTGGGTGAGCACTTTTTCCTTGTTGAGGATATACATCTCTATCCCCTTGTCCCGCGACGTTTCGACAAGATAGTTGTTCGTAGTGCAGTATTTTACGAAACCGTTGATCTTCTTTATGAGATATTTCTTATCAAGAAGACTCATATCGAGGGCGGGAAGGATTTTCCTCTGCACTTTTGAATATATATCCCTGACAATCTTTTCGATCTGGCCGGTTACAATTTCTCTGGACAGGATGATCTCTTCCCTGGTTCGGGGACCGATTGAGGAGGCTTTTTTCAGATAGTATGCACCTATTTGACTGAAGGTAATGGTGTGAAGCCTCTGAAGGCTGTCGCGAAGCTGTTGGTTAAATTCCTCTTTGGACTTTATAACAAATTGTGGCTTTCCCACGTTGATAAACACATCCTTACATCCCTGAACCAGTCGGTCCACCTTCACATTAATCGGGAGTACGTATACTTTTTTCCTGTATTGGGAAAAAGTGTCGCTTACCAGCTGGTAGGCGGAACTTCTGATCTTTTTCAGACCACCGAAACCCCAGGTGGTTCCTTCAGGGAATACAAGAGTTGACATGCCCTGTGTTATAGTCTCTTTAAAGTGGGTGAGCTGGCCGGAAATCTCTTTTTTTATAGTATTCTTCTTTTTTACGGCCGTTTCAATAAAGGGCCGATGGACGGTTGATACATTCATTATCTTGAAGAAGATCTTCGGTATGCCCGATTTATCAAGCAGCCGGAATATTGATTTGAGGAGAGAATTTTTTCCGCGGAAATTTGACGAAAGATAATTTCCGCTGAGAAAATCTCTTTTTGCCATAACGGTAAACATCGGTCTCGGTTTGAGCGCTTGATAGACCTTTGCCAGCGACGGTATCTCGAAATAGCTGTCGTGGGTGACCGTAAAAATAATCGGCAGGGGAATGTTCTTAAGATTTTCCCTGCCTTTCAATCTTGGTCTCTGATGCATTAACCTCCCGGCAATAAAGAAGCAGGAGATAGCAACGTCAAAAATGAGATGTTTGCATTTGCTTTTCATGATGGATATTCCGGATGCATGAAATATGGAGTCATTTTGTTCTTTCTCCATTTGACCCCTCCCCGAATAGATGTATGGTGGTATGATAAAACCGCAGAACATGAAATGCAAGAAATTTTAATGATTGCTTAATTGAAAATTGCATTGGGGTCTTCCAGTATGCACAAATCACCTTTGATCCCCACTTGAGAGAAAATGGATGTCCTTACCGGTCAACCTTTCTGAGGTAATCAAGTATCTTCATCTGATCCCGGAGAGGAGGTACAAAGCCTGGGTTAACTTCAACCGGAAGTTCTTTTTCCGTCATCTCCATCAGCTGTTTCAGGGCGGTAAACATATCCACCGGAGGAAGGCCGTTATTCGTCAGGTGGCGGATCAGCTTAAAGGTCTTGAATCCGTCGAACCACCGGGAAAAATGGTTGTGAAGGTGGGCTTCATCGCTGCTGTTCGTCACGAGCCGAGGCCACACCTCGCCGAAGCGGCGCTCGCGCAGGAACAACTCCAGAGACGGGTGAATGTCTCCGGCATGCGCCAGTATTGTCTCCGGGTCCATATCGCGGCAGGATGACATATATTCGAGCCATTCCTTCAGCACCATAAAGGATCGGGGATTGTACAGGCTGTAATCATTTTCCTTTCCTTCGGCAAAACTGATGATCCGCTTGCCCGTGCCGAATGGAACGCGGCGGGACGGTCTCGGAGAGGGGTGGAGTGTGGTGGTGTTTATTCTGCCCATCCTGTCGATCTTCGCGAGCTTGTCGAGAAAGTAGAAGTCCTCCCCTGCCCTCCTTCTATTCATACCCCTCACTGCCACATATCCTCCGGCAGTGCACACCATAGTGGACCCTATGGAATGAAACGCGTAAGGTGATCCAGCCCGGCGCAGACCAAGAACATAATAGCGGAGGAATATTTCGTAACAGCAGATCGCGGCCTGTTCATCAGCAAAATCCGCGTCCTGGTGCGCAAAGGCAATTACAGATGAAGTGGTCTTTTCCTTCTCGAATGAGTTCCGCACGGCAGAGAGATAATTATGTTCTACCAGCGTATCGGCATCCAGGGAGAAGAGGAGTTTTGGACAATCCTTTTCGTAGTTGAATATTCCCAGCGCGAGATCCATGCCGATCTTTCTCGCAAGACCCACACCCGCGATTTTATCCGGCATTTCTAGTCCCGGTGAAGAGACGTCGACATACGCGATTCTCAGACCGCTCTGCCTGACACTGTTGAATAATACCGGCGGCTGTTCCCTGTTATCCAGTACCTTCAGTGTGTACTGATTATCGGCAAGCTCATTTGCCGGCACATTGTCCGCGTCGCCGTTGTTTATTACACAGACAACCAGCGTGCGTGAAAGCTCGGCGCGCGGGTTTTTTGAAAGACTGGCAAGGGTCTTGAAAATATGGCCCGATTCGGCAAGGGCGGGGATCACTACTACATTATCAATTTCATCAAACGATTCCGAAACGATGTTCCACCTGTCGCCAACAGAGTAATTCGCCAGATATTTCTGAATGTTTCCAGGAATGGTCATCAAATGTGTTCCTCAATCAGCCGTTTGATCGAATCATAATCGGCATTATCCACCCAGTTAATGACAATGCCCTGTCTCTCCATACGTCTGAACCATGTCATCTGCCTCTTGGAGAATTGGTGTATTCGGGTGTTCAATTCTCTGAACATCTCATCGAAATCCATCTTTCCCTGAAGATAACGGCTCACATAACGGTACTCCAGCCCGAAAGAGTCCAGCCTTTCCCAGTTCACTCCCTGATTATGGAGATTTTTGACTTCTTCGATCATTCCCATATCAATACGCTTTTTCAGGCGCGCTGTAATCCTGTCGCGAAGGACACTTCTTTCCCAGCGGATACCGATGATAAAGGGTTTTATTGCCGGATGTTCTGTCTCTTCGGCAAATTCATGCATTTTTGAGTGCTCCGCGATCTCAATTGCGCGGACAAGACGGCTCTTGTTCTGCGTATCCGTCGTATTGTGCAGAGCGGGATTGCTTTTAAAGAGACGATCCCTCATGGCATCCATATCCATTTTCTGGAGTTCGCCGCGCAGAGAAAAATCTTCCGGAACCTCGAGCATTCGGTAATCCTTAACCACCGCCTCTATATAGAGCCCTGTTCCACCTGCCATAATCGGAATAAGCCCACGTTCTGAAATATCTAAAAAAGAACGGTAAAACATCTTCTGATACTCAAACAGATTAAACTCATGGTCTGTATCAACAACATCTATCAGATGGCAGGGAATGGTAACACCATCCACCAGGAATTCAGAGGTATCCTTGCCCGTTCCCAGATCCATCCCCCTGTAAACCTGACGCGAGTCGGCGGAGATTATTTCCGAACCGAGATCCCTCGCAAGTCTGGCGGCTATTCTTGTCTTACCGGACGCGGTGGGACCTAATATGACTATAAGGTTATACTTCTCCCTTTTCACCTGTTTACGAATCCCCTTTTTTAGTGTATGACCAGCTCGTATTTGAGATTAAGACACGAAGACGGTATAATCTACACTGATATATGAAGACAAATAAAGAAAAAAAGTTGCTCGATCTGGGGAAAGATCCCATTGTATCCCTGCTCCTTAAAATGAGCCTGCCGTCGGCGGTCGCAATGCTCGCCATGGCAATGTATAACGTGGTGGACACGTTCTGGATAGCCAAAATCAGCCCAGAGGCCATCGCGGCGCTCACCATCTGTTTTCCCATCCAGATATTGTTTGGAAGCATAGGGATGGGGACTGGTGTGGGCGCGGGTTCCTTTGCCTCCCGCATGTTCGGAGCGGAGAACAATTCAAGGGCTAACCGGACAGCGGGACAGATCATTTTTCTCTCCGCATTCTTCGGAATAATAATCATTCTTTTAGGCACCATTTTCTGTGAGCCGGTATTGAAATTCTTCGGCGCCACGGAAAATATTCTTCCTCTCTCCAAAAGGTATCTGGAGATTGTTGTATTCGGCGCACCCTTTCTGTTTTTCATGATGATGTCGGATTATCTCTTTCGGGCGGAGGGTAATCCAAAGGTGCCCATGTTCGTCATCATAACATCGGCAGTATTAAATGCAATTCTCGATCCTTTTCTTATTTTCGGATGGGGGCCCTTCCCCGAGATGGGAATCAGGGGAGCGGCTATCGCAACCGTGACAGCCCAGTTTTCGACCTTTTTCTTGTCCCTGTACTTTCTTTTCTCACGACGCTCCGGGTATCATGTAAAATTCAGAGATACCCTCCCGAGATGGTCGATCATAATACCCATCTACCACGTAGGCTTTCCATCCTTTATTACCAATATCGCCATGACCGCGGTGCTTGTAATCTACAACCACACACTGGGAAGTTTCGGTCATCTCGCGATTGCCACCTTGGGACTTAGCTTTCGGATAAACGGGCTGTTTCTGATGCTTCTCTTCGGGATAGGACATGGGGTAATGCCCATGACAGGCTTTAATTACGGGGCACGCAATTACACCCGCATCAAGGAAATAGCACGTGTGACCACAAAATTTTCCGCGCTTATAGGAGGGATAAGTTTTCTCCTTATTGAGATATTTGCCCGTCCATTGCTGGCAGCCTTTACGCGTGATCCTGAACTCCTTGCCATTGCCGTTCCAGCATTGAGAATGTATATAGCCACACAGATAGTCGTAGGGCCAATGGTCGTGTGGATTAATATCCTGCTTGGTATGGGTAAGGGACTGACCGCCATGATATTGATGCTCGGCCGCCAGTTTCTGTTTGTAGTTCCTCTGATTTACATAATGCCCTTCTACTTCGGACTGGACGGTGTGTGGATGGTACAACCCATCTCGAATATCATATCATTCTCTATAATACTGGTCTGGATAAAAATAGAAATGCGCAGACTGGTGTGATTATAGAGGATTTAAGAATCCAAGGGGTCGAGGATTCGAGGGGTCGAGTGAAAGACAAAAAACCACGAAGGAGTATTGGCTTCTATCCTTCCCGAAATAT
>CAYLXS010000014.1:6325-11390 GCA_964387765.1 uncultured Syntrophaceae bacterium | reverse complement strand
TTGGCTTCTATCCTTCCCGAAATATCTTGTAATACTTCATAACTTTGTTTACGTAATTCTCTGTTTCTCTTATCGGAGGAATTCCCCCGGAACGGTCAACGCTGTCCGGACCTGCATTATAAGCAGCAAGCGCCAGATGAACCTCGCCGTTGAAACGGTCCAACAACTGCCTTAGATAGAGCGCCCCTCCCATAATGCTCTCTCTGGGATTAAAGGGATTTTTTATTCCAAGGACTCTGAAATTAGAGGGCATTATCTGCATGAGTCCTTTCGCCCCCTTTTTTGATATGGCTTTCGGGTTAAAACCTGATTCCGCCTTTATTATGGCCTTCAAGAGCGGGAAAGAAACCCTATGCATCCTGGACGCCTCCCTGATATATTCGTCATACCTGTTTGTTAAATGCGACCTGGAGAATCGCTTTCTTTCCTTTATAATTACCTGATATTGGGGTGTCGGCGGCATAAGATTTGTAAAACAGGTGGTGCCATCTTTATCGACATACATATAGATATCCGCGAACAGAGACGGTACAGCCGCGAATAAGACCAACGCTGCAATCAGAACTACCAGATACCTGTGATCCCGGGGTATCATTTACTCTCAGCATTCCTTCCATCTCAGGGCTCAAGTCACGCGCGACGCTCGCATACCGGTTAATCCAAGGGTCAATCCAGCAGATGAACAAATATCCCGCTGCGGGGCTTTGGTTCAAACCATGTGGATTTCGGAGGCATGATCTTGCCGATGTCTGCGATATTCATAAGCTGATTCATAGTCGTGGGATACATGGAAAAGGCTACCACATATTCACCCGAATCCACGAGCCGTTCCAGCTCATCCATTCCCCTTATACCCCCCACGAAGAGTATCCTGTTATCAGTTCTCGGATCATCAATACCCAGCAACGGTCTTAGCAGCCTGTCCTGCAGTATGGATACATCCAGCATCCCGACAGGATCATCCTTATCCATATCCTCCTCCACTGCCTGCAACCTGCGCCACATACCGTCCATATACATCCCGAACTCGCCCTGTTGCTGTGGTGATCTTTCCTTAAAATCATCTGACAGGATAAAGCGTTCCTGCACTTTACTGATGAATTGCTCCTTATCAAGCCCTCCCAGGTCTCTTATTACTCTGTTGTAATCCATAACGTTAAGCTGATCATGGGGAAATATCACAGTCATTATGCGGTTATACTCTTCTCTCCCGTTGTGATCCTGTTTCTCTTCACGGCGCATTCTTGCAACCGCAGCAGCCGCGGCTGCTCTGTGATGACCGTCAGCTATATACAGTGAATCCAGTTTCCCGAATTCCTGTTTTATCTTTTCAATAAGATTTTTATCATCCACGACCCAAACGCTATGGGCTATTCCATCATCGGATGTAAAGTCATATTCAGGATTACCCCTGACGATTGTTTTAACCATTATATCGATGGTCTTCAAAGCCCTGTACGTCAGAAACACAGGGCCAGTCTGAGCGTTTACACTGCTTATATGTCTTGTTCTGTCTAACTCCTTGTCTTTCCTCGTCAATTCATGCCTCTTGATAGTCCCCGACTCGTAATCGGCCACAGCGACACAGGCAACAATTCCGTACTGGACATGATCACCCATCTTCTGTCTGTAGATATAAAAGCACTCTTTCTTGTCTTGAAACAGGATGTCCCTTTGCAGAAAATCGTACAGGTTTTCCCTTGCCTTCTCATACACCCTGTCAAAACCGACACCATTATCCGGGAAATCCACCTCCGATTTCACGATACGCAGAAAACTTTTTGCGTTCTCGCGGGTCAGTCTCCTTGCCTCTCGTGAATCAATTACATCATAGGGATAAGATGCAACATCCTTCACATATTCTTTTGCCGGCCTCACAGCCCTGAATGGAGTCATCACAACCATTGTAACCACCTCTTTTACATTCGGACGCTTTGTAGCACAATAAGCGGCATCGAATCAATATCTTTGCTGAAAAACTACTGGCTGGCCACCTCACGCACAGCAAATTTTGTCTGAACCAGTGCTTTTTAGGACGCCATTACTCTTGATGGTTCCGTAAAAAGTCTGTCATTCCCGCGTAGGCGGGAATCTATAGAGGGTTAAGTCCCCGAAAACACTGGATTCCCGTTTCCACGGGAATGACAAACAGAGACGGATCCCGAGTTTTTACGACGCTATCACTCTTGCAAAATCTTCATTTGAATAGTATGAATCCCACATAGCGGCAAGACAAAGGGAGGTAATAACAACATGGGTATAATCAGGGTCTTTATACATGGTCTTGAAGGCAGCAGCCAGGGAACCAAGGGAACTTTCTTCAGAAAAAGGTATCCTGATATGATTATAGAGGATTATCCCGGAAGTCTGGGAGACAGGATGAACAAACTCCGTGGAATACTTTCAGACAAAAATGATATTGTGCTGGTCGGTTCCAGCTATGGAGGACTGATGGCAGCCATGTACGCTTGTGACAATGAGCATAAAATCAAGAGGCTCATTCTGTTGGCCCCAGCCCTCAACCTGGAAGAATTTAAACCCTATCTGAACCGGAAAATCGGGGTGCCGGTTATACTTTATCACGGCAGCCGGGATGACGTTGTGCCTTTGAAACAGGTACACGTGATCGCCTCAAAGATTTTCCAAAACCTGAGTCACCACATTGTGGATGACGATCATCCGCTCAGTGAAACCTTTACATCCTTTGGCTGGGACAACCTGCTCGGCGATTAGGATCTTGACTCTTTTATAAAATTAGGATAGTCCGATGTTCGGAGGCTTAGTGCAGTATGTATTCAAAAAAGATAGTCATTCGCTATGAGGCGGATATTGTCGATAAACCTGTGGTGTACAGCCTTGTAAAGGATTTTGATCTTGCCTTCAACATAATGAGGGCAAGGGTGTCGCCGCGAAGAGAAGGGCTGGTGGTTCTCGATCTTTCCGGCAAAAAGAGAAACTTTGACCGGGCCATCCGTTACCTCAAGGATCTGGGCCTGAATGTTGAACCGCTTTCCAAAAGTGTTACACAAAATGTCGACAAATGCGTGCACTGCGGCGCCTGTCTGGCATTCTGCTCAACCGGGGCCCTGTATATCGATAAGAAAACCATGAAAGTTTTGTTCGATCCTGAAAAGTGTAACGGTTGTGGATTGTGTGTCAATGGCTGCCCCGCGAGAGCGATGGAAATCAACCTTCTATAAAAGTCTACTACGACCGTTCATGGCGAACTCCAAACTAATCCTCTGTAGCGTTTTCCTTCTCTTTAACCGATTCTCCAATTTTATCAGCCAGGTCTTTCCCTTTCTCTATCATGTTCTTTCCCGCCTCTATCATACCTTCGCCATGATCTCCAACCCGCTCAGCCATTTCCCTCAGATTTCCCGGAAATTCGTCAGGCGCTTTATAATAATAGTATCCGCAAAGAGCGATAAGCACCAGACCGGTTATCAGCATCAATTTCAGCAACCCCTTGAAAATGAAGTAGATCAGCAAGAGCGCAATGGCGGCAAATATACTAAGAGCTATCGGATGAGCTGACAAATAATTGATAAGATTATCCACGATTACAACCTCCTGAATTTCACAGTCTCTCAACGAGTCAAATTTAGCATATACGCCCCTTATACCTCAACCCACTTCTGAAGCGCATTTATAATCTTCAGGGCCTGATCTCTGCTCGAAATATTGAATTTGCTCTGCTGGCGGTATTCATCATTCAATTTGCGGTACCGGCGGATAGTGAAACGTTCCGGTCCATACTCACCCTTCGTCCGGTTCCAATCCTGATACCTGAATATAATTGTCGACCACGCACCCTTTGACAGGATCACCTTGTCCAGCTCTTTGACTATAATAATCCCATCTTCCTCATAATTTATCGTAATTTCATTAACATCTGAAGCCATATATCACCTTTCCATACCTTTCAAACCAAGCATATGTTCAACGATCAATTCCCCCATCTTCTCGCTGTGCGTTTCTCTGTTACTGGACATCATCTCCATATCAGCATCCGGCATAAGGGCAGCCATCCTGTTCATAACATCCAGACCGTGCAGGGTGTCGCTCTCTGCGCCGATTATAAGCACCGGAGACCTGACATCCGGAAGTTTTCCCCACAGACTGTAGTCCTTGATCGCGAACGCGTTCGCCTTGAGCCTCCTGGGCTCGGCGGCATCCAGCGCGCCTCCATACTTCTTTACCTGTTCCGGTTCCTTATGCTTGTCCAGCCTGATATTGCGCAGATACCACTTTAACAGGGGTTTGATCGCTGTGTACAGCGATGGTGGTACCGGCCTGAGCAGCAGTGGAAGCCAGAAGGGATAGGTAAGTTCGCATATAGGTGCTATCAGTATAGACTCTTCCGGCTGTCTCACTTCCATGCTCAGGTAATCCAATATAACAGTCGATCCCAGTGAACTGCCCGCAAAACAGACTCTCTTCTCCGGCGCAACCTTACGCTCAAGAATCTCGCTGATATCCAGGCTCATACGGGGCATGGAAAAATCCACGTGCGCGCGTTCCGGAAGCCTGGCGCTGACTTTCTCCCTGGTTTCCACATACAGTGTCCTGTAACGGGGAGTGACCTTTTTCAGCACATCTTTCCAACCGCTTATAAGTGAGATCCAGCCTGCAACAAAGACAACCATTGGTCTCTCAGGCGTATCACACGGGGGCGTGAAATCAATCGTCCTGAGTGAAACACCGTCGGAAACCACGACATAATCTTCCTCCACCCTGACATCCGGGTCGGTACACTCTGTATAAATCATGTCCCCCCCTTTTTTTTGTTCCTAACCCTGCATTATTTTCAGCACAGCATCCGGCGTGGTGACAGTAATCTCAGAGAGTGGTCTGCGTGCAGAGACTTGTCTACCTTAATCCTGCCTGTGATTCAACCCATAATTTCCCACACCGGTGGAATGGGCTCTTCACTACATAAACTGGATATCATCATTCGGTTAATTAGGGCAGAATCACGAAGAGATTGGGGCTGATTCGGACATCGCTCCATTACTATTTGTCCCATTTGCCGAAAATGGCAACGCTGCCAAATTCGGCAAAT
>CAYLXS010000014.1:4196-6225 GCA_964387765.1 uncultured Syntrophaceae bacterium | reverse complement strand
ATAGCCGCCATGACAAAGGGTATTGACAATAATGTATCCCTACAGTATCATCATTTTATAGGTTAATCAGGGGCAGCGCCTGTCGCTGGGGTAAAAAGGGCGCTATCCTTAATTAACCCCATAAAGACAAAGAACAGGTTATTATGTATGATAAGCAGGGCCAAGACTGTTCTTGGAGATGTATTCGGGTACGATGAGTTCAGGCCTCTTCAAAGAGAAATTATAGGGAATGTTCTCAAAAAAAGAGACACGCTTGTTATCATGCCTACAGGAGGGGGAAAATCGCTTTGTTATCAAATCCCCGCCCTTATTTTTAAGGGTTTAACAATTGTTGTTTCGCCCCTGATTTCTCTAATGAAGGATCAGGTAGAACAATTAACAGAACTTGGCGTCCCGGCGGTAGTGCTGAACAGTTCACTGTCTAATGAAGAATATTCCCGCAATCTGGAACGTGTAAAGAAGAACGGGGTAAAATTGCTTTATCTTGCCCCGGAGGCATTGCTGACACCGGGGATGCTGTCAATGCTTTCCTCGCTTCGGGTTGATTGTCTGGCAATAGATGAAGCCCATTGCATTTCGGAGTGGGGCCACGATTTTCGACCGGAATACAGACAGCTTGTTGGAGTCAGGTCTCGTTTTCCTTTCGCTACGTGTGTTGCTCTCACGGCAACGGCGACACCGAGGGTTCAGGAAGATATAAAAAACAACCTCAAATTTGATGCTTCAAATGAGTTTATTGCAAGTTTTAACAGGGAAAACCTGTTCATTCAGGTTACTCCGAAAAACAATCCCACTTCACAAACCATAGAATTCCTCAGAAATTATCCGGATCAATCGGGTATTATCTATTGTTTTTCCCGCAGGCAGGTGGATGATCTGTATGAAACATTAAAAAGCAGGGGGTATTCCGTCAGGCCTTATCATGCGGGATTATCCGACACAGAACGCACACAGAACCAGGAATTGTTCATTCGAGATGATGTGCAGATTATTGTTGCCACAATCGCCTTCGGCATGGGGATCAACAAACCCAATGTCCGCTTTGTTATTCATTTTGATCTCCCTAAAAATATTGAGACCTACTATCAGGAAATTGGCCGGGCGGGACGTGATGGATTGAGGGCACATTGCCTGTTATTATTCAGCTATGCAGATATTCAGAAAATCAAGTATTTCATAAACCAGAAAGACGATCATGAACAACAGGTTGCCAATATTCACCTCAACTCCATGTTGCAATTTGCCGAAACAAACGGGTGCCGTCGTATCCCTCTCCTGACGTATTTCGGAGAAGATTATTCCACCGAAAAATGTGATATGTGCGACAACTGCCTGGCAGGAGAAAAAAAGCTTGTAGATATTACCATTCCGGCCCAGAAGTTTCTTTCATGTGTAAAGCGGGCCGATGAGATATTCGGGGCGAATCACATTATTGATGTCCTGCGCGGTTCACAATCAAAAAAGGTATTGAAGTTTGGTCACACAACTCTGTCAACTTACGGTATCGGAAAAGAATATTCAAGAAAACAGTGGTTTCATCTTGCGCGACAATTTATTCAGAAAGGTTTAATAGTCCAGGATACAAAATACGGGAGCCTGAAACTTACTGAAAAGGCATATGATGTACTTAAGGGGAGAGAACTCGTTTTTGGAATTCTCGAAGAAGAGCATTTCCCTGACAGAAAGGAAAAAAAGAAGAAGTATGAGTACGAACATGACCACGTTCTCTTTGAAAAGCTGAGAAAGAGGCGAAAGGAACTTGCCGATAAAGCCGGTATTCCGCCCTATGTCATTTTCCCAGATAAGACGTTGATCGAAATGGCAGCCTTTTTCCCACGATCCGGTGAAAGTCTGCTTCACATTCATGGTGTCGGGTCGGTAAAATATAACAAATACGGCACGATTTTTATGAATATCATCGATGAATACTGCCAGGAACATAATATTGAATAATTTCAAGAATAGGGGTCAGGTCTTGCGTTTTGCCTTTACGAAAAACAACAGAATCAGGTCTACACATCTGACAGAC
>CAYLXS010000014.1:0-4096 GCA_964387765.1 uncultured Syntrophaceae bacterium | reverse complement strand
TGCAGATAAAGGGCTTAGAAATGAAAAGTGTACTTGCAGGCATAAGTGGCGGCGTTGACAGTGCCGTGGCCGCGGCGATCCTGAAAGAGAGAGGGTATCGCGTCGAAGGTCTGTACATAAAAAACGGGTTTCCCGGAGGCAATGAGGCGGACGCGACGGCCGTTGCCGACAGGCTGGGGTTTCCGCTTCACAGGCTGGATGTCACATCATTATTCAGGGAAAATGTTGTGGATTATTTCGCCGGAGAGTATCTGGCGGGTAGGACTCCAAATCCATGTATTGTGTGCAACAAGAGGATAAAATTCAAGTATCTCCTGGAAGAGGCGCAAAAAAGGGGGCTCGGCTGTATTGCAACCGGTCATTACGCCCGCATTGAAAACACGGAAGAGAAAAATGGTTTCCGGCTCCTCAAGGGTATCGACAAAGGCAAAGACCAGTCCTATTTCCTCTTCCAGCTTGGACAGAAAGAGCTTAAACACCTGATATTCCCTAATGGCGACAGGACAAAGAAAGAGATAAAAGAGATGGCGTTCGGTCTCGGCCTGCCTCCAAGGAAGGAAAGCCAGGAGATCTGTTTTATACCGGATGACAATTACAGGAATTTCCTTGAGAATTACCCAGTCACCCTCCCCCGGCCCGGCAATATAGTGGATGAAAAAGGGAATATCGTGGGAAAACATCGGGGAACACATTCGGTAACCATAGGGCAGAGAAAGGGATTGAATATCGCCTCCGAGCGTCCCTACTATGTGCTGGAGATAGACATCAAAAGGAATGAAGTGATAGTGGGAAGAGAGGAAGATCAGCTGGCACAGGGTCTCATCGCGACAAACTGTTCCTGGATATCTCCTAATCTCGTTGGCCAGGATGTCCTGACCGCGAAGACCCATATAAGGTACCGTCACAGAGGCGTCGATTCCGAGGTCACATTCCTGCCGGACAAACGGGTGCGTGTCAGATTCAAGACACCGCAAAAAGCAGTGGCTCCAGGCCAGGCGGCGGTCTTCTATCATGGAGATTGTCTTACAGGCGGAGGATGGATCGAAAGGAGGCTGCGCGATGCTTAGTGTTGCCGTGGCCACACTTGGGTGCAAAGTGAATCATTATGAATCTGCGGGCATTATCGAAAAACTGGAGGCAGATGGAATCTCAGTTGTCCCCTTCACTTCCCCGGCCGATGTATATATAGTAAACACCTGCACGGTTACCGCGAAGACGGATTTCCAGTCAAGACAACTTGTAAGAAGGGCGCACAGGACAAACCCATCCGCGCCGATTATCGTAACCGGATGTTACGCGCAGGTTGCCCCGCAGGAGCTAACGGAACTGCCCGGCGTAAGGATGGTTGCGGGAACGGAGATGAAGGAGAACATTCCCGGGATTATACAAGGTATTACAGATGGGATACTGCAGATCCCGCCGAGTCGGGACATAGGTTTGAAAAAGAACTTCTCCAGCCTCCCCGTAACGAGATTCCCCGGACAGACACGGGCATACCTGAAAATACAGGATGGGTGCAACGCGTTCTGCAGTTACTGTATCATACCTTACGCGAGGGGAAGGAGCAGAAGCCTCCCACAGGAGGACGTGATCAGAAAGATACAGAAACTGACCGAAACCGGCTACAGGGAAATTATCCTCACCGGCATCCACCTTGGTGAATATGGCCACGATCTCCCCTCCCCTACCACTCTTCTCAATCTACTAAGGGAAATAGAACATCATACAGGACTTGAGAGGTTGCGTATAAGTTCCATTAATCCAACGGAAATATCAGACGATATGATCGACCATATAAGAAACTCAAAGATAATATGCAGGCATCTACACATATCTCTTCAGAGCGGCGACGACAGTATCCTGAAGCTAATGAGAAGACATTACAATACAGACCTGTTCAGAACCCTTGTGAAAAAACTGCAGGCCGCGATCCCGGAAATTGCTATCGGGACAGATGTTATAACCGGATTTCCGGGTGAAGGGGAAAAAGAGTTCCGGAATACTGTCAGTTTTATTGAGAACCTGAAGCTTGCTTATCTTCACGTTTTCCCCTATTCTCAGCGTCCCGGAACATCTGCCTGCTCGTTCCCCGATCAGGTCATAAAATCGGTCAAGAAAGAACGCGCCGCTGTACTACGGGAAATAGGCAATCGAAAGAGAATAGAATTTAACAGCAGGTTCATAGGGAAGAAACTCTCCGTTCTGGTGGAGGGAAGCAGGGACAAAGAGACAGGCTATGCAAAGGGATTTTCAGAGAATTATGTGCCGGTAATTATCCCCGGAGGCGATATGTCTCTTGCAAATCACATTGTACAGGTCACGGGCGACAGTGTAATAAAGGAAAAGATCATTGGAAGGATAGAAGCGGATGGACGAAGAACGGATTAAGAATCTCGAAGAGCTATCAGAGACGCTGAGCTATACATTCAATGATATCAAACTGCTTGACATATCTCTTAGCCACAGTTCCTATGCTAATGAAAATCCGGATCTCGCAGGGGAAGACAACGAGAGGCTGGAATTTCTGGGAGATGCCGTCCTGCAACTATGCATGAGCGATATACTGATAAGAAGATTCCCCGACTATGCTGAAGGACAGCTTTCAAAGGTAAGGGCGGCCCTGGTCAACGAACATTCACTGGCCGGACTGGCACGGGAACACAGAATAGGCGATTTTCTGCTTCTCGGCAGGGGGGAGGAGAATTCCGGCGGGAGGGACAAGGATTCTCTCCTCGGAGATGCCGTCGAAGCAATTATAGGCGCCATTTATCTTGACGGTGGATATGAAAAAGCGCTCCGGTTTATAAGGGTAACCTTCCAATCTCTTGTCGATGAGTGGATCGAAAGCCCGATATACCTGGATTATAAATCGCTCCTCCAGGAGACCAGTCAGGGCAGGTTCAAATTAGTACCTCAATATCGAATTACAGGCGCGTCCGGACCGGATCATGACAAAACCTTCGAGGTAGAGGCATCCATCGGAGATATTGTTTCAACAACCGGAGCCGGAAAAAACAAGAAAGAGGCCGAACAAGACGCGGCCAGGAAAGCGCTACAAAGACTGGAAGAGATATGAAACCACTGATAATACCTATATTCGTGATATACAGAGGGTGCCCCAACCGTTGCGTGTTCTGCAACGAGAGGATAACCGCCGGGGATTATCCTGACAGGCTTACAGAGGATACCATCCGTAATATCTGCGACCGGCATCTGAAAAACACCGGGAGGAAGTTCGATCAGATTGCCTTTTATGGTGGAAATTTCACCGGGATAGACCGAGACTATCAAATTGAACTGCTGGATATCGCGCAATCCTATATAAATGCGGGCATGGTAAAATCCATAAGGATATCAACAAGGCCCGATTATATAGATGATGACAGACTTGAGCTTCTCATGCGATACGGCGTTTCCACTGTAGAAATAGGCGCCCAGTCAATGGTTGACGAGGTACTCTCTCTATCGGGAAGGGGGCACTCATCCGAGGATGTAAGAAACGCGGTAAGACTCTTAAAGGGAAAGGGGATCGAAACGGGGGTACACTTGATGGTTGGTCTCCCCGGCGATACCCGGGAGCGATTTGAATATACCGTGGAAGAAATCATCAGAATCCGGCCTGATACTGTGAGAATCCATCCGACTATTGTGTTTAAAGATACCCTCCTGGCAAAATCTTATCTTGAGGGTGAGTACAGGCCGCCGACACTGGACGACGCCGTTGAATTATGTAAACCTGCTCTGTTGAGATTTCAAGAAGCCGGTATACCTGTTATAAGACTGGGACTTCACACAACAAAAGAAATGGAGGCAGATAATAACATCATTGCCGGCCCGTTTCACCCGGCATTCCGGTCGCTCGTGGAGGGAGCCATATTTCTGGACATGGCATCGGACCTTTTGAAATCGACAGACCTGACGGACAGGGATATTGTGTTTTCCGTGGCCCCCAAAGATGTGTCGAATCTGAGAGGCATGAAAAACCGGAATATAAAGATATTGAAGGAATCTTTCAACCTGACAGAGATACACGTCAGAGAAAACGAGAAACAGGAAAGATGGTCTCTAAAGATCAGTAACTGAAAAAATCAAGGAG
>CAYLXS010000013.1:0-21277 GCA_964387765.1 uncultured Syntrophaceae bacterium | reverse complement strand
TGATGCCTACATACCATCCTGCTTACCTTCTGAGGAATCCCGGAGCAAAGAAACAGGTCTGGCAGGATGTACAGGTAATTATGGAAGAGTTAAAACAGGCGTCGGAGATCAGCATTTGAAGTAAAACCATATATTATCCCCGCGAAAGTGGAGAAACAGGTATTATCTGGTGAACTCTATGAAAAACAGAATGCGAACATATGTTGGTTTATTGGCAATTGTTATGCTTCTTGTCCTCGGCGGGGTGGTGCAGTCTTTTGGCAAAGATGAAAAGGAAAATGTCTTTGACGTAATTACAATCGATTCGGCTATTACTCCGGCCGTCGCGAATTATATCATCAAAGCCATAGACCAATCGCAGACAAATAATTCTGCCGGCATTATTGTCCTTCTGGACACCCCGGGCGGGCTTGACCTGTCCATGAGAGATATAGTCAAGAAACTTTTGAACCCTCCGTTGCCTGTCATTGTTTTCGTTTATCCATCCGGAGCCAGGGCAGCGTCCGCTGGGGTTATGATAACCATGGCCGCTCCGGTTGCTGCCATGGCCCCGGGCACAAACATAGGCGCTGCCCACCCGGTGGCAATCGGGATTGGGGGCAAAATGAACGAGACAATGGCGAAAAAGGTGGAAAATGACGCAATTGCCTACGCCAGAGGAATAGCAAATACGAGGGTGCGCAACGCTGACTGGGCCGAGGAGGCCGTAAAAGAGAGCGTCTCCATCACGGCTGAGAAAGCACTCGAAATAAATGTTATTGATGTAATTGCTTCTGATGTAGAAGAACTGTTGAAAAAGATAGATGGGACGACCATTATACTCCAGTCAGGGGATGTGACCCTTGATACGGAAGGCGCTACCATAAATAAACGGGATATGGGATTGCGGAATAAGGTCCTTGTAACCTTGAGTAATCCTAACATAGCCTATCTTCTGATGATGATAGGGCTGGCCGGTCTCTATTTTGAATTTGCCAATCCCGGTGCGATTCTGCCCGGTGTTGTTGGAGGGATTTCACTCATATTAGCCTTCTTTGCCATGCAGACCCTTCCCGTGAATTATGCCGGCGTTGCACTGATAATCTTCGCCATAATCCTCTTTATCGCGGAGATAAAGATTGTAAGCCACGGCATGCTGAGTGTGGCGGGAGTTATTTCGCTTGTCCTGGGTTCTGTCATGTTGTTTGATTCCTCCGTCCCGGCCCTCAGGGTATCGTTTGGTGTAATGATCCCCACAATCGTTACAGTATCACTTTTCTTTATTGTGATTGTATCGCTTGCCGTGAAGGCGCAGATGAAAAAGCCTTTCACAGGCGTGGATGGTATGATCGGCCGGGAAGGTAAAACAATAACCCCCGTATATGCCGATGGGAGGGTTCTTGTAAAGGGGGAACGCTGGAATGCCTTCAGCACGGAATTAATAGAGGAAGGAGCGGATATAAGTGTGGTTAGCGTAGAAGGTTTGAGACTCAAAGTGGAAAAAATATAAGAAAGATATGGGAGGATATATCATGTACGCAATAATAACGATAGTTGTCTTGGTAGTGATGTTCCTGGCGGCCTCGCTAAGAATACTCAACGAGTATGAACGGGGTGTAATATTTCGTCTGGGAAGAGTCATAGCCACTAAAGGGCCCGGCCTTATCATCCTGATACCCATAATAGACAGGATGGTAAAGGTAGATATGAGAATCATAACGATGGATGTTCCTCCTCAGGATGTGATAACGAGGGACAATGTTTCCATCAAGGTAAATGCGGTGATTTACTTCAGGGTTCTGACGGCCAATGAAGCCGTTATTGAGGTTGAGAACTTTCTTTATGCTACCTCCCAGCTTGCGCAGACTACCCTGAGAAGTGTCTGCGGGCAGGTTGAGCTGGATGAACTCCTTGCCGAGCGGGAAAAGATCAACGCGCGACTCCAGGAGATACTCGATCGAAGCACAGACCCGTGGGGGATAAAGGTGTCGACCGTCGAGGTAAAACATATCGATCTTCCGCAGGAGATGCAGCGGGCGATGGCGAAACAGGCCGAGGCAGAGCGAGAAAGAAGGGCAAAGGTCATAAGCGCAGAGGGCGAATTCCAAGCCGCTACGAAGCTTACTCAAGCGGGTAAGATGATGGCAGAAGAGCCAATATCGCTGCAACTCCGCTATCTCCAGACACTTGTGCTCGTGGCCGCGGAAAACAATTCAACGACACTCTTCCCCATACCGATTGACCTGTTCGAACCATTTGTTGATCTTATGAAAAAGAAGAACAAACAGATTGATAAAACTCAGGGGGAAAGCTGAAAGGAGGCTGAAGTGAAAACCGATGGGAAAGCACGGGGGTTCATAGGGCCCGCAATCCTTATCACTCTTGGAATACTTATAATCTTGAATAACGGCGACATCTACGGATTTGATAAAAGCTGGCCGATACTCCTGATCGTTATATCCGTCTCCATGCTTGCCCAGCGCACCAGAGATGTAGGGGGATGGATCATCGGCGCTGCAGGTGTGGGTTTCTTTATAATAAAAAACTTCTATCCGGAAATTGAAGACTTGGGCAAATACGTATTTCCGGTCCTCCTGATAGTCCTGGGGGGGTATATAATATTCAAGAGATCTGTCAGATTGGGAGATCGAGATCATCATGATAATGAACGTCATTGAAAGCTAACAGTCAAGTGACACAGTTGGTGAAGGGAACTTCAATATCTGATAACAACATGCAATATAAAGTTGTCATTTTATCACTACTGTAAGGAACCAATCTGATGAAAAGAGTATGGTTGATAGGTTTGATTATTGGGGGCAAGTCTGGAAGAAAGAGCTTCTGCTGACCCTAATCCCCGGAGAGAAGGGGGTGGAAGACACGGCGGTATCCGGCGGTGGCGGGGAAGTCACTATACCACCCTTTCCCTCTGAACGGCACGATGACATACGAACCGCAAGGGCCATGTGTGGGATCGGGATTTCGGTATTGTCGGCCACAGGCGACCTGTGCGATAGGGAGGAGCCTTTCTCATGCCATCTGTTGAACACGCCATCCGATAGCGATGTCATGCTTTTGTAAGAGAGATCATGGTGCGGTGGAATTTACGCCGCACCATTTTTTTGATACCACATCGGAACTTTGTTCACGTCTACGGATATCAGGTGCACGGGTATGTTTTGGTGGATAGTGACTATCTGTCCCCTTCATTTTCATAATGTGTCTCTTTCTCCGTAGAGGGGGCATTTTTGTTGTTTCTAAAAAGAAGGGAGTGTAGTATGAAGCTGCATTGTGGTGGTTTCAATGCCATTGAGATGAGGTGGGCACAGGCATATGACAAACGAGGAAAAGAACGAAGATGTATCATTTGAGGAGCTCCTGAAGGAAAGCACGAACGAAACGGGGTGGCTGGAACCAGGAGAGCAGGTAGAGGTCCAGATCGTCGACATTAGCTCTGACTGGGTCTTTCTCGGGCTCGGTGGCAAGAGCGAGGGTCTCCTCGATAAAAAGGAACTTCTCGACGAAAACGGTGAATTTCCGTTTAAGATCGGCGACAAGATCGCGGCGTATTTTCTGTCGTCACGACACGGCGAATTTCTCTTTACCACCCGGATTACTAGCGGCGAGGCGGGAAGAAACTACCTTGGTCATGCCTGGGACGGCAAGATCCCCGTCGAAGGGCTCGTGGAAAAAGAGATAAAGGGCGGATTTCAGATCAAGATAGCCGGTGACACGAGGGCCTTCTGTCCCTATTCCCAGATGGGACGGCGGCGGGTGGAGGATTCATCTGAGTATATTGGGGAACGGCTGTCCTTTATGATTACGGAATACAGCGAAGGGGGGCGGAACGTTATCCTCTCCAACCGCGCGATCCTGGAGGCGGAAGAACGTGAGAAAAGAGAGGCGCTCAAAGAGGAGCTGAGGGAGGGGATGAAGATCACCGGGACGGTCGCATCGATTCAGGGGTTCGGTGCGTTTATCGATATTGGGGGGATCCAGGCGCTGCTCCCTATCTCGGAGATTGGGTGGGCGCGGGTCAATGATATCCACGACGTCCTGTCCATCGACCAGGAGCTGGAGGTGGTGATTCTGAATCTGGACTGGGAACGGGACCGGGTGGCTCTCAGCCTCAAGGCAACACTCCCCGATCCCTGGGACCAGGTTGAGGAAAAATATCCTGCGGGATCTTCCCATGTCGGAGTGGTGGCACGTCTTCAAAAATTCGGAGCCTTTGTCACCCTTGAAGGGGGAGTGGACGGACTGATCCATATCTCAAAGCTGGGTGGAGCAAAGCGGATCAATCACCCGGGTGAGGTGTTGGAGCAGGGACAGTCTCTGGAGGTGACCGTTGAAGCGGTTGACCGTGAGAAGAGAAGGCTCTCTCTAACACTGGAGCGGGATGAAAAAGGGAAAGATGAGGCGGGAATGGCCGACGATTATCGCTCATACCTTCAAAATGCCCCCACCTCGATGGGAACACTCGGTGATATCCTGAAAGACAAACTTGCCCTTTCGATAAAGAAAAAGAATGTAAAGAAAAAGAAGGCAAAAAAATAGTATAGGCTCTTTATCTGAAAAATCCTGCCATAAAGCTGTTTGGTCTTCAAAGATTGAAGGTTTGATGAACGTCAACTATTGTTTCTCTCTAACGACAATTATTTCCCCCTCAGCATTCTCTGTTCAGATGTATACCTGTGATCCGGGGTATATCTGCTCACGCCTTGTTCCGTCCATATGTCTCATCCTCTCTGTTCCCCAAAAGGTGGCAGTCATCTTTATTTTGTCTTAACCAGAAGAGCCGCCAGATAACTTTCGGGCATGCGTCCGCTACCGCGGAAATCCGCATCCTGCCCAAGCGGCCTGATCGACTTCACTTTCTCTCTGCCACCGGCAACCACCATGTCCTCCAGTGCCTGATGGGAAAGCCCACTGAAATTCGTCGCCGCCAGCAAAACACCGCCGGGTTCCAGGATCTTTATCGCCGCATCAATCAGCACGGCAAAATCTTTTTTAACGCTGAATATTTTTCCACCATATCGGGCAAAAGAGGGCGGATCAAGGACCACACAAGCAAAACAGTTGCCCTTCTTAAGGGCCAGCTTCATATACGTCAGGGCATCGGCCCGGACAAATTCAGTCTCAGAGCAATCCAGCTGATTAAGTTTATAGTTTTCGCGACCCCGCTCCAGACTCTTGCGACTGATGTCCACATTGACAACGCTTGATGCACCGGAAGCCCGGGCGTACACGCCAAAGGAACAGGTGTATGCAAAACAATTCAGCACCCTGTCCCCTGTTGTCAATTCGGCAACAATCTTCCTGTTGCGGCGCATATCCAAAAACAAACCGTTATTTAAACCATCGTTGAGATCGACTCCGAAATGAAGAGCGTTCTCCTGAACCACCGTCCGGGCTGGCGCCTGATCAATCCAGACGCTTGCGTTAATTTGCTCTGGCTTGAGAGCCTTTGGATAAAGCCTTTCTTTGATAATAAGGTAACAGGCGCCAAGATGGTTTTTAACAAATTCCGCGAGAGCTTCCTTGTGGGCGATCCATCGCTTATTAAACAGGTGGATCACACAGTGGCTATCATACTGCTCAAGCACTAACCCGGGCAACCCGTCGCCGAGCCCGTTGACGAGCCGCAGGGCATTCGTTATTTTTTTCAGAGCCTTTCGCCTGTCAATGGCCGCTTCAATAAGATCGATCGTTTTTTTATCCAAATGTATTTTTGTGCTGAGATTTGTTGTTCCTGTCCTGCTGTACCCGTTTGCAACAGTGATCGGACTCACTAAAATTTTGTCGGCCAATTTGCAAGTAGATGTTTTCCGATACCCTTATCTTTTGAATCGCGAATAATACTCAATACATTGACCAGATAATCACGGGTATCGAGGGGATGTATAACATCCTGTACACCATAGACTTTCGCTGCGGCGTAAGCGGTAGTATCAGCTCTCAATTGGTCAATCAATACCGTGAAGTTTTTAAATCTTTTATCTCACTCTGTCAAACAAAACCTGGAGGAAATCGAAATCAGGAGCAGTGCCCTTTTTTAGAACCATTGAGGACAAGCGGGATGAGAATGTAAGATACGTGAAAAGCCGCGCCTTGAGGGATAACTTACAGGATGATTGAGCAGAAGTCAGCAGGGGCCATAGTAGCCAGATATCTCCTTTAATCGGGAGGACATGGTGAAGGGCTGAACATTTAAACGGGGAAGAAGCCACAATGAGTTCTCATAATCGGTAAGGGGATCGTCAACAAAAGTTTCTGGCTTTTTCAGTTCAGTTACGTTATCTCTCTTCATGGTATATGTATCCTTTCTTCTTATTTTGAAGTATCAGGCAATTGAGCTAACAATCGCCCAGAGGATACACCACCTGATATCTCAAACACAACTTTTGATTACAGCTCACGGGTGGTAATACACTTATATGTTGCGCCAGGAGAGACAGGGAGTCAAAAGCTCGCTTGATTCACTGGAACAGATTGCCGGGTGGGAAAATAAATTTCTCGGTCGTGAAGGCTCCTTCAAAATGACAGAGTATTGATGGAATGACACCATGATAAAGGACAGGACATGAATGAAGTATTTTGCGCGATCAATGAGATGAAAAGGAGAAATTACAGATGCAGGTAGTGAGTATTGAGAAGCTTGGAGAAAAGATATATGGATGTATAGATGACGGGATCAACTATTGTACGTTTTCGATTGAGCCTGATGGATCCATCGATTATGAGAAGAGTTATTATAAGAGCAATTACAGCGACTATGACCACTTTGTGCTTTCCTACGCGGAGACAGATCCCTGCACATGTTTCCTTGAAAATCCGGTGGAGATAAGCGCTAGTGATATGGAAAGCATGACCTATGAATATGTGCTGAGCGTGTGGAAAAGCATATGGGAAGGGGTGGTCTAAATACGTTTCCTTTCATTCCCGATTATACGGAAGTAATCTGAAAGTATCTCTCTGTGATCAAACATAATGATATCTGGCAGGTTGTCTTTAGTAAAAATTCCTATCTCTGTAGCATCATCCGCGGCCCTGGGGTCGCCTCTTCCGGTGGCCGTAAAAACCGTGGATATGGTGTGCTGGCGCGGGTCCCTGTCGGGTTTTGAGTATGTTCGCATCTGATCTTTAAGTATCACGTCAAGGGAGGTTTCCTCCTTTGCTTCCCTGACGGCGGCATCCTCCAGCGATTCTCCATAATCGACAAAACCTCCCGGGATAGCCCAGCCGATGGGTGCATTTTTCCTCATTATCAGTATAATGCCCCCTCCCTCGACCTCGATAATGATATCGACAGTGGGTGTTGGGTTATGGTAAAATTCCAGCTCCGTGCCACAGTTAGGGCATATTATTTTTGTCTTTGTGCTCATTGAGATACCGGTCCATCTGTAATTTTGAGAATATAAATTAAAGTATAACAGCATGTCAAGAACGGATTCTCTTGACATATATGGGTTATTTATTTAGTGTCCATGCAAAAATAGGCTGTTTCTGGAGGAAAGATGATTGGTGTACTGATTGTAACTCACGGCAATCTCGGATGTGAGCTGATAAAGGCTGCCGAGATGATAAAGGGTGATATAAAAGGGATTACCTCTGTCTCACTGGATGCGAAAAAGGGCGTGGAAGATATCAAGAAAGAGATTACTTCGGCTATAAAAAAGGCCGATTCGGGGAAGGGTGTGCTTATTATGACAGATCTGTTTGGAGGCACGCCTTCAAATATCTCCCTGTCGTTCCTGAAAAAGGAAAAGGTAGAGGTGGTTACCGGTGTGAATCTCCCCATGCTGCTCAAGATATCGGATATAAGGGGGGAAAAGAAGCTTGCTGAATTTGCCGATCTCATAAAAGTTTACGGCAGAAAAAACATCTACCTTGCCAGCGAGATACTAAACAGAAAAGCCAATGATTGATCTACGACGTTTTTCACCGGCTGATCCTTCTCTGATAAGAATTGACAACAGGCTTGTCCATGGTCAGATACTGGAGGCGTGGGTCCCCTTTATCAGTGCCTCGCACATCGTAGTGGTGAATGACGAAGTCGCGGATGACCTGTTCCGGGAATCGATCATAAGGATGGCGGTGCCTCGGGAAATAGAAATGCGTGTTTATAGCGTTGAAGCGTTCTCCAGAAATCTTGTCTATAAGAACTATATAGAGAAGAAAAGCATCGTTTTATTTAGCAGTATAGACGATCTGTTGCGGGCATACAGCCTGGGGTTCAGGTTTGACAACTTAAATATAGGCAATGTTTATAATGATGACTGTGTGTGCCAGCCTACAGTGGCTGTATCCTTGAGCGAAAACAACGTGAAGGATCTGATACTGCTTTCCGATTCAGGAGTCAAAATAGAGATAAGATGTGTTCCGAGAGACAGCCCTATTGATTTCCTGGAGGTTATAAAGAAGCTTAGTAATTCCAGACACAACCAAGGCATATGATATGTGGTTGAACTTTTTTGAAGTGGCCCTTCTGGGCGGAGTTCTATGTCTGGACAGGGTGGCCCTGCAGGTTATGATATCCAGGCCCGTTGTCGTCGGTCCTGTCATAGGGATGGTGCTTTCGGAACCATTTACAGGACTGATAATCGGAGCATTCATAGAGCTGCTGTGGATCGACAGATCGCCGATGGGACTGTATATCCCTCCTAACGACTCAATCGCTACCGTACTGGCAACGGCGGGGGCCATACTGGCCGGGAGAGAATCGGGACATCCGCCCCGCGAACTTGTTGTGCTGGCCATTCTCCTCTTTCTCCCCTTCGGCATCCTTGCCCAAAAGGTTGATGTATGGATAATAAAGACGAATGACGGACTTTCCCGTAGAGCCATGGAATATGCCCGGCTGGGCGATATAAAACGGCTTGCAAGAACGCATATGCAGGGGCTTGTGAGGACATTTGCGGGTGCGTTTGTTGTTATTTTCGTATGTCTGGCGCCGGGCGTGGCGATTCTCAAATGGGCATTTCCCATTCTTCCGGAGAGGATTTTGAAAACCCTTTCATATACCTACTTCTTCATTCCCGTCCTCGGTATCGCTGTGGCTTTGAACACCATAAAACTGCGTGGCGCTATTCCGGTATTCGCAGGGGTTTTTCTCCTTGCCACCCTGATTATAAAAATCTTTTAGACGGGAAATGCCGGCATGGCGAAAATGGCTGTAAATATTGAAATGCGCAATATGATGGCGGATGATCTGAATGATGTCCTCTCGATTGAACGTGTCTCCTTCCTCACACCCTGGTCAGAAGGCATGTTTCTGGAGGAGATGAGACACCCATTCTGTCATGATCTTGTGGCTCTTGTGAATGGAAATATTGTCGGTTATATAAGTTTCGCGATAGTTTACGACGAAATCCATCTCAGGAACCTCGCCGTACACAAAAACTGGAGGAGGCACAAGGTGGCTTCGGAACTCCTCTCAAAAATGATAAGAATCTCCTCCGGCAAAGGAGCTCGATATGGTACTCTGGAGGTAAGAAAATCGAATCTGGCCGCATTAGAGTTGTACAAAAGATTTGGCTTTGTGGTAGAAGGGACAAGGCCTTCTTACTACTCCGAGACAGGTGAAGATGCCCTTATAATGTGGGCGGATTTTTAAAATGAGATAATTATGAAACCTTATATCTCCGCGACAGTCTTTTCTCAAAGAGAAACAACCAGAGGACATTTCCTGATGGTCTTGAAGGCATCCGCCTCCTTCAGAGAATCTATTCCGGGGCAGTTTGTCATGGTGAGAATGAAAGACTGCAATGTCCCCTTCCTCTCTAGACCATTCAGTATCTATTCCGTTCATTCCCGAGCTGGCGACACATTTATTGAGATCATGTACAAGGTTGCAGGGAAGGGGACAGAGGCCTTCTCCAGGCTGAGAGAGGGCGATATCCTGAACATGCTGGGACCGCTTGGCAGAGGATTTGACGTTCATTCGGAATGTAGTCAAATAATTTTGATAGCCGGAGGAGTCGGTATAGCTCCCCTTTCATTTCTGGCGGAGCGCTACAGGAAAGACACTGCCAGCGCGGAAATAATCTGTTACATGGGAGCAGGAAGTTCAGAAGCGCTTGTAGGCCTGGACAGAATCGAGGAGATGTGCTCTGTCGTAAAGATAAGCACGGATGATGGAAGTCGGGGGTATTCCGGTTTGATAACAGAGCTTTTCGAACGCGACATGGGTCTCTACTCGGATAATAAATCCAGAATATATTCCTGCGGTCCGAATCCAATGCTCAGGGGTCTGTACGAATTATTGAAAAATCGGCCGTTTTCCTGCCAGGTCTCTCTTGAAGAACGTATGGCATGCGGCATCGGCGCCTGCCTCGGATGTGTCGTGAAGACAAAATCAGGTGTCGCGGGTGGTGGGCTGGTAAGAGTCTGCAAAGAAGGACCGGTATTTGATATTAACAGGGTAGAGTTCAGTGAAGATAACGGATATTGATATGAAATTGAAAATGGGTGTTAACATAGGAGGCCTGGCGCTGAAAAACCCGGTTATGACCGCATCTGGCACATTTGGCTATGGTGAGGAATATTCCGATTATCTTGACCTTAATCGTCTCGGCGCTGTTATCGTCAAGGGATTGTCCCTTGAGCCGAGAGAAGGAAATTCACCCCCGAGGATCATAGAAACGGCCTCCGGAATGCTCAATGCCGTCGGTCTTCAGAATGTGGGGGTAAGGGCATTCATTAACGACAAGCTGCCCTGGCTCCGCAGAACTGATTCCTCAATAGTTACAAACATATTCGGAGAAACCATCGAGGATTACGTGAAGGTTGCAGAGATTCTCAACGATGCCGAGGGCGTGGCCGCGATTGAGGTCAATATATCCTGTCCTAATGTCAAGAGGGGAGGAATCGCCTTTGGCTCTGATCCGGTTCTTGCCGCAGAGGTTACGAGGGCCGTAAAAGATGTTTCCCGTCTTCCCGTCATCGTGAAACTTACCCCGAACGTAACGGACATAACAGAGATTGCAAGAGCAGCTGAAGCCGCCGGTGCCGACGCACTTTCTTTAATCAATACGATTACAGGGATGTCGGTAGATATAGAAAAGAGGGTGCCGCACCTGAAAAATGTCACTGGTGGTCTGTCCGGACCGGCGATAAAACCGGTAGCGCTCAGGATGGTGTGGGAAGTGGTGAAAGAAGTCTCCATACCGGTTATAGGTATAGGTGGAATAATGAATGCCCGAGATGTCCTCGAATTTCTCATTGTGGGTGCAAAGGCAGTCCAGGTGGGAACGGCAAACTTTCTTAACCCTGGTGTAACTGCTGATATTATCGATGATATGGAACGGTATTTATCAGAGAAGGGCATCAACGATATAAATGACCTGATAGGGACGCTCAAGATATAACAACTACCTGTTTTCCATTTGAAAAGCCCCCCGTTTTCCACAATTGAAAGAGAAAAAATAGAACTGGAGTTATAGCAATGACAAAAGTGGCTGAATATGATGTGATAGTAATAGGAGCCGGTCCCGGTGGATATGTTGCCGGTATCAGGGCCGCCCAGCTGGGGCTGAAGGCCTGTGTTATCGAAAAAGACGCACTCGGTGGTGTCTGTTTGAACCGGGGATGCATTCCCACAAAAAGTCTTATTTATCAGGCGGGCATTTTTCATTCTCGTCTTGAGTTGGAAAAGATGGGACTTACCATTGATTCTAAAAAGTTTGATTACGGATATGTGTACGATCAATCAAGGGCAGCAGTCCGGTCTGTGGTCAAAGGTGTCGAGTATCTACTGAAAAAAAACAAGGTTGATCATATCCAGGGTACCGCCGAAATCGTTTCAAGAAACGGGGTAATGCTTGAAGATCAAACTGAAATCACAGGGAAAAATATTGTAATTGCAACGGGATCTCGCCCTTCGCAGATAAAAGGGTTCGAGTTTGATGAGAAACAGGTGCTTTCTTCGGGTGGAATTCTTTCTCTAAAAAAACTGCCCGACAGCCTGATTATACTTGGAGCGGGGGCCATCGGATGCGAGTTTGCCTATATCATGAACACATTCGGTGTAAAGGTACACCTGATAGAGATGGAAAAACATATTCTGCCCATTGAAGATGCAAGGACAGTGGCCGTTCTCGAAAGGTCATTTAAGGCTAACGGCATCGATGTAATTACAGGGACATGGGCAAACTCCATAGAGAAGACATCCGGAAAAGTGACGGTCACTCTTACGGGAAAAGATGGCAACTCAAAGAAAATAGAGGCGGAAAAGGTTTTATGTGTGTTCGGGCGGACTCCGAATACCGATAACATCGGTCTGGAGAATATCGGTCTGAAAACCGAAGAGGGCTATATTCCGGTGGTTGACTACTACCAGACACGCGTCGAAGGAGTGTATGCCATCGGCGATGTGGTGAAAACACCGCTTCTGGCCCATGTCGCTTCAAAGGAAGGCGAGATTGTCAGTGAGTATATTGCCGAGTATAAACCCAGACCTCGGATTGATCTGAATGAGATACCTTCAGCTATATATTGTGAGCCGCAGCTGGCAAGTTTTGGCTTCACAGAAGACAAGGCAAAGGAGCAGAACATCCCCTACAAAAAGGCGCTCTATCCGTACAGGGGAGTGGGTAAAGCTGTTGCAATCGGTAAAACCGAAGGTATGGTGAAGACCCTCTATGATCCTGAAACACATGAGATTTTAGGCGCGCACATTGTAGGGCATGATGCCACGGAACTGATCCATGAAATCCTTCTGGCTAAAACCGCCGGATTGTTGCCCGAAAATATCGCAGAGATGATCCATGCGCACCCGACCATGTCCGAGGTGGTGATGGAACAGATGCGTGCGGTGGATGGTCAGCCGATACATATGTAGTTTCCATCCAAGAATTGTACTTTTCCGCAATCTCTGCGTCAATCTACGGGATTGTTTATGCGGCGTACATTGGTGCACCTCTATGTGGTTTGGGGCCAGTCGCTGATTATTGACTGAGCATGTTCTAATCTTTTCTTCACCTATTTGTACAATTGCCGCACTTTTTTGTTTTCCTTCTCGATCTCTGCCTCCAGTGCTTCGGATAGCAACTTCTTGGACCCGCTACGCGGTACATCGGTAATGGGATCTTCAACAAAAGTTTCTGGCTTTTTCAGTTCAGTTACGTTATCTTTCTCCACGGTGTGTATATCCGTTTTTCTTATTTTGAAGTGTCGAGCAATTGAGCTAACAATCGCCCGGAAGGATACACCACCTGATATCTCAAACACAACTTTTGGTTATAGCTCCCCTACGTTTCCAGGGCGGTAAACCTGTAAGTTGCTGAGCCAGAAATAATGGGCACTGAAGAATTTAAACTTAAATTATTTGAGGTGTGATTACTGATATGGCTAACAGGAAAAAAAGAAACACAGTTCGGTTGACGGATAATGATGGAATAAATCAATTATTAAGCAATGTGGTTTCCTCAGTAAAGGATTTTACTGAGGAACAGCTTAAAAAGATAAAAAGTCTCACCCAAATAGGCGAGGCCCTGTCGGCTGAACACGATATAGATCGTTTGTTAGAAATGATTATAGAGGAAGCCAAGAAGTTTACCAATGCCGATGGCGGGACTCTTTATATTATGAGTGATGATGAAAAAAGGCTCCACTTTGCGATCGTTCAGAACGATTCATTGAAAATAAGGATGGGTGGAACGGCGGGGAAAATTACCTGGGAACCTGTCGAATTGTATAACAATGACGAAACACTTAATTGTTCAAATGTTTCATCTTATGCGGCGATTTCCGGTGAGGTGGTAAATATCTCCGATGTTTACCATGCGAAGCAGTTCAATTTTGAGGGAACGCGACGGTTTGACTCCGAAACGAATTACCGTTCCCAGTCCATGCTTGTTGTTCCCATGAGGAACCATGAAAATGATATTATCGGAATTCTTCAACTTTTAAATGCCCGGGATAAAGAAAAGAAAAAAACGATACCCTTCTCTGCGGAATGCCAGGAATTAACGGAATCTTTAGCTTCCCAGGCGGCGATAGCGCTTACCAATAAGCGTCTTATCAAAGATCTTCAAAATCTGTTTGAGTCCTTCGTAAAAACAATAGCTACAGCTATAGATGAAAAATCTCATTATACCGGCGACCATGTACGTCGTGTGGTTGAATTGACCATACTTATCGCCGGAAGGATTAATAAAACTAAAAAAGGGCCATTTAAAGAAACGTTTTTTAATAAGGATCAGATGAATGAATTAAGGATTTCGGCATGGCTTCACGATGTTGGCAAGGTGGCGATCTCGGAACATGTAATGGACAAATCTAGAAAGCTGAAAACTGTTTATGACCGGATCGAATTACTAAAGACACGTTTCGAGATAATAAAAAGGGATATTGAAATTAACCGCTGTAAAAAGGAAGGTAGCAAGACAGATTTTCCCGATGCAGATATCTCTATTGAAGCCGATAGGGCTGAAATAAGAAAATTGGAAGAAGATTATAATTTTCTCAATGCAATAAATCAAGGTGCTGAGTTTATGTCGGAGGAGAGCATTAAGCGGGTAGAGGATATTGCCGGGAGAAAATGGATAATGAGTGGTGAGCCGCAAAATTTACTTACAGATGATGAAATTCAAAACCTCAATATACGCAAGGGAACACTTACGGACGAGGAGAGGACTATAATAAATAGCCATGCTGCTATCACTTTTAAAATGCTTTCACAAATGCCGTTTCCAAAGAAATTAAAAAATGTGCCCGTTTATGCAAGTTCTCATCATGAGTGTCTTAATGGCACAGGGTATCCCCTGGGGTTAAAGGGGGATGAGATTTCTCTTCAGGCCAGGATTCTGGCGCTGGCTGATGTCTTTGAGGCTTTAACAGCGAGGAATCGTCCTTACAGGGAAGGAAATACACTGTCTCAGGCAATAAAAATCCTCGGATCTATGGTAAAGGACAATCAACTCGATCCTGATCTTTTTGATCTTTTTATAGAAAAAAAGATTTATCTCGAGTATGCCGGAAAAGAGCTTGATACCTCTCAGATAGATTTACAGTGATGAGTAGCCAGTTGTTCGCTGTGGGGTCAGCCGATACATATGTAGTTTCCATCCAAGAATTGTACTTTTCCGCAATCTCTGCGTTAATCTGCGGGATTGTTTATGTGGCGTACATTAGTACCCCCTCTGCATAACTCCTTGATCTTCTTTATCTTACGGAAAAATACTCATTTTTGAACAGGCAACTTATTAGTGTCCATTTTTTGAGGAATTCATTTCTATATGGACACTATATAGGATTTGATTAAAGAAAAGTCCCTGCATGCTCACAGCCTGTTTTCCATAACCAGGCGAGCGAAATGTTCAAAAGTTCGATCATAGGTGCGCTCGGCTTCCTTGTCAAAGCAACAGGCCGGGAGTTCACGCATTTTCAAGTGGAAGCGTATGCAGTCACAACATGTTCCCTTGCGGCTGCACGGTTCATAAGTGCAGTTACACAGCTCCAGATTTTCTTCCTTTTTACATTCCATATACAGACTCCTTAAAGATCGGGCAGGTTTAACAGGATGCTCAGGATTAAAGATATCTTGTATATCCTGTTATCCTGTCAAAGTCTTTTCCATCACCGTTTTGTAAAGTTCCCCGGCGCGGTATGAGCTTCTTACGAGGGGGCCACTGACAACGCCTGAAAACCCCATCTCGAGTGCCGCCACACGCCATTCGTCAAATTCATCCGGGTGTACAAATCGTTCCACTGCCAGGTTTTTTCTCGAGGGTTGCAGGTACTGTCCCATTGTCAGGATATCGCATCCGGTATCCGCAAGGTCACGCAGTGTCCGTTTTATCTCCTTTGAAGTTTCTCCGAGTCCTAACATGATCCCCGATTTTACCGGTATTGCCGGGGCGTTCTTTTTTACACTCTCCAAAAGTGCGAGCGAACGCCGGTATGATGAGTCAGGTCTTGCTGCAGGGTAGAGCCGCGGTACTGTTTCAACATTGTGGTTAAGTACATCAGGACAGGCTTTGATGACGCAAGCGAGCGCCTGCGCGTCTCCCCGAAAATCGGGTATCAGCACCTCTGAATGTGCGCCCGGAACACCTTCGCGGATTTTTGTGATTGTATCGGAAAAGAGAGAGGCTCCTCCATCAGGGAGGTCATCCCTGGTGACGGATGTAACAACGACATAGTCGAGGCCCAGTGTCCGGGCCGCTCCGGCTACCCTGTATGGTTCTTCCGGGTCTGGTGGGGCCGGTCTTCCACGTGACATCGCGCAGAAACGACAGCCTCTCGTACAGAGTGACCCCATGATGAGAAAGGTTGCTGTACCCTTTGAGAAACATTCCCAGATATTGGGGCAGAGCGCCTCCTCACAGACGGTGTGCAGCCTGTTTTCCCTGAGGAGTTTTCTGACCGCCTGATATTCTGTTCCCTTTGGGAGACTCCGCCTCAGCCATGGGGGCTTTCGTGTCCGGATCTGTGTTTCGCTATTCATGGTGTTATCCCGCGAGATGGGGTTTTCTTGCCGCCGCGGTTTCGTTCAGCCTACGCAGCTTTGGCCGAATGGGTGACCTTTTGAGAAGGTCTGGATCTTTCCCGGCTTCAGCCACTATGGCCTTGAGCGCCTTTATAAAGTGGTCTATATCCTCTTTTGATTCCGTTTCCGTGGGTTCAATCATCATGGCGCCATGCACCACAAGCGGGAAATAGATTGTCGGTGGATGAAAACCATAATCCATAAGACGCTTAACCATATCCAGAGTTGTAATTTTTTCAGCTTCCTGCAGTTTATCGGAGAAGACACACTCATGCATACATGGTTTGTCATAGGGAAGATAGAGCGATTCCTTAAGGTGTTCCTTTATATAATTGGCGTTGAGGACGGCAAGCTGGCTGGCCCTTTTCAGTCCTTCAGTTCCCATACTCATGATGTAGCTGCAAGCCTTGATCATAACCCCGAAGTTTCCGTAAAATGCCTGCAGTTTTCCGATAGATTCCGGAAAATCTCCGGACAGCCGGTATTTGTTTTCCTCTTTTATGATTCGGGGGATGGGGAGAAATGGTTTCAGGATATCTTTTACACATACCGGTCCTGAACCGGGTCCTCCTCCTCCATGGGGGGTCGAGAATGTCTTATGCAGGTTCAGGTGCATTACATCAAACCCTATCTTTCCCATCTGTACGATTCCCATGACGGCATTCATATTCGCGCCGTCACCGTAGACCAGGCCCCCCTTTGAATGAACAATCTCTGCGATCTCCCTGATATTCTCTTCAAACAGTCCCAGTGTGTTCGGATTGGTTATCATGATACCCGCAGTGTCTTCGTCCATAATGGTGGCGATGGCTTCTGCCGAGATGATCCCATCTTCACCCGATTTTACCACCACAGGATGAAAACCGCAGAGGGCTGCACTTGCCGGATTGGTGCCGTGAGCAGTGTCGGGCACAATAATCTTCGAACGGTGCGAGCCCCTGCTCTTATGATACGCGCGTACGAGAAGCATGCCGGTGAGTTCTCCATGCGCGCCCGCGGCGGGCTGAAGGGTAACGGCATCCATCCCCGTTATTTCGGTAAGATACTGCTCAAGCCGGTACATGAGTTCAAGGGAACCCTGCGACAGTTCAGGGGGCAGAAGGGGATGTGCTCCGGCGAATCCGGGGAGCGCGGCCTCTCTTTCGTTGATCTTGGGATTATACTTCATGGTACACGAGCCGAGAGGATACATCCCGGTATCGACGCCGAAATTCCACTGTGACAGCCTTGTATAATGCCGCACAACGTCTACCTCGGAAAGATCAGGAAAGTCGGGGCCATCACCTGCGAGTTCCTCATCGACAGGGGAGGGGACAACGTCCCTGCGGGGCATGGAGAATCCGCACCTTCCCTTTTTTCCTTTTTCCCACAGCAGAGGTTCGTTGAGTATCAAGCCGGAGGTTCCTTGTGATTCTCTCATGATCGTACCTCCTCTATAAGGGCATCCATATCGGCCCTGCCCATGGTCTCTGTCACGCACAACAGGTAATGACCGGAAAGATCGGGGTACCAGGTTGCGAGCGGAATCCCTGCTACTATACGCTGTTCGAGCAATTTCTTATAGGTATCCTTGAAGTCTTTTCCGAATTCTACCACAAATTCGTTGAATGTGGGGCTGTCGAAGGTGATTCTAAATCCCGCTTCCCTCAGTCCTCGTTTGAGATATTCGGCCTTATCATAATTGAGACAGGCCAGCTCGCGAATGCCGGTGCCCCCGACGGAGGACATATACATGGCGGATGCCAGCGCGCACAGGCTGTTGTTTGTACAGATGTTGGATTTTGCCTTTTCCCGGCGGATATGCTGTTCCCTCGTAGCCAGCGTCAGAACGAAACCCGGCCTGCCATCTATATCCGTGGTCTTTCCCACAAGGCGACCCGGCATGTTGCGCACATGTTTCATCCGGCAGGCGAACATTCCAAGACCCGGTCCCCCGAAGGATTGAGGTACTCCGAGACTCTGTCCCTCGCCGCAGACGATATCCGCTCCCTGACAGCCGGGGTTTTTGAAAAGACCATAGGCCAGAGGTTCTGTAAAGGAAAGAACAAAAAGTGCACTCGATTCATGAGCAACCTCTCCTGTCGACCGGAGATCCTCGATACACCCGAAAAAGTTGGGAGACTGGATTACAACGGCCGCGAGATCATCCATGCCGGTCACACCTGAGATATCAGTCCTTCCGTTTTCGAGACGGGGCAGCTCCACAATTTCATAACCGCCCGGTTCCAGATAGGTCCGGACTACATCACGGTAATATGGATGGATAAGGCGAGATATGGCCACCTTTTTCCGCTTTGTTATGCGCATAGCCATCAGGATGGCTTCGGCCAGCGCAGACGCGCCGTCATACATCGAGGCATTTGCCACTTCCATACCAAGCAGGCGGGTGACCAGTGTCTGATACTCGTATATTGCCTGAAGTGTCCCCTGGCTTATCTCAGGCTGATAAGGTGTATAGGCTGTCGAAAACTCGGATCTGCCGAGGAGATATGATACCGATTCGGGGATATAGTGATTGTAGCTCCCCGCGCCCATGAATATCTTGTATGCCGGAGAAACTGCCATCTTTTCCGAAAGACCGTCCATGAGGGTGTTGAGTTCCCATTCCGTCAACGCCTCCGGCAGATTCAGGCTGTTCTCTATCTTGCAATGCCCGGGGATCATTGAAAACAGATCATCCATATTCTCCGCACCCACCGCGTGCAGCATGGAGCTGATATCCTCTTCGGTATGGGGCAGGTAGCGCATTTTATTCTGTTCCTTTCAGCATTTCACGATATTCCCCGCTGGTCATGAGGGTGTTTACCTCGTCCGGATCGTCCGGCTTTACCTCTATGATCCATCCGTTATTATAAGGTTCTTCATTTACAAGTTCCGGTGTTTCCTCAAGGGCTTCATTTATCGCTATGACCTCTCCCGACACCGGCATATATATCTCCGAAACGGATTTTACTGATTCCAGCGTGCCGAATTCTTCTCCCTCCTCAAATAGGGCACCTATTTCGGGAAGTTCCACAAACACGATATCCCCCAGTTGATCCTGCGCGTAGTCGCTGATTCCCACAGTCACACTGTCGCCAGCATTATCTCTGATCCATTCGTGCGTCTCTGCGTAGTGCACATTGTCCGGCAAAAATAATTCCTCGAGCTCTTTCATGATTCTTTCTCCTTTTAAATATTAGACAGGATTAACAAGATATTCAGGATAAAGACATCGTATTAACCTGCATTTCTTTGAAACAAAATCTTCTATATCCTGTTATCCTGTCAAAATTTCTTTAAAAACTACAGCATGTTTTTGATTGCCCTGCGTGCGGTGCGATCAGGGCGAATGTCATCCACAATTGCAACCTTTATGGTCCGTCTGCCCTCCTTCAGTTCCACGGTGTCTCCGAGGGACAGTTTTTTTGTTACCTTGATGAACCCGCAGGAGAGTCCCTTGGGCTTGAACCCATCCGGTCTGTCCGGACTGGTTATGCTGTATATCTTTTCCTCCATCCGGCCTATAGCCATATCGGTTACACAGGTCAGAACAGTGCCGATTTCAACGCCGTCTAAATCTGTTACAACAGTCGAATCGCCGGGAGAAACCTTACGCAGGTCAAAGCCCGCAAAGGGGTAGGTATATTCCATCCCTGCAATGTTCTTAAGGGCTTCTTCACCTATAAATCTTTTGGTAAAATCCGTTCGGTTACCATTAAAAGGAAGGGCGAAGCTCCAGGGATTATTGATGAATGGCCAGTGACCGATATCCTGATGGGACAGGGGAAGCACCGCACCTGTCCTCAGGGAATCGCGCGCAGCGAGACCGCATACTGTCAGACCAAAATCTTTCCCCGCCTCCAGTGCCATTTTCCAGACACGTTCGATATGATCAGGGTTCATGAATATTTCAAAGCCGAACTCCCCGGTATAGCCGGTGCGCGACAGCATAATGGGTGTACCGTCCGAGAGGCGTACAGTATCGGCAAGGGGGGAATAGTCATCAAAAAATCCCTTGAAGCTGAAGTAAACCATATGGTCAAACACTGCTTCCGGTTCCCTGATCATTCCCGCTAATATCCTGGCGGACATGGGTCCCTGTATGTCCATCTTTCCGACCCCGTCGGTAAGATCGTGAATCGCGACATCTGACCCGCCTGCCTGATCTTTCAGGTAACTGGCGATCTGTTCGCCCATTCCGGCATTCAAGACAATCATGTATATCTCCGGTGCCACCTGCGAGACGATAGCGTCGTCCCTGACATGGCCCAGATCGTCCAAAAAGACGCCGTAGGCGCATCTTCCCGGCACAAGAGGGGTCTTGTCCTTTCCTATGCATGTATCGAGGTTCTTGGTGAAACAGGCTTGGAGAAGGGTTAGCGCGCCGGGGCCTTCGATCATGATAACTGCCATGTGACTTGTATCGAACATTCCGGCGCCCGTGAGGACAGCGAGGTGTTCTCGTTTCGCCCCGGAAGTATACCACAGGGGCATCTCGTATCCGCCAAATATGGCCATATTGGCGCCCTGTGCCAGATGCCAGCCATGCAGAGGAGTCTTTTTGGGGTGTTTTTCACTCATTATTCGGCCCTCCATTCCCCACCTCCTTTTTTACCACCGTATCCTTTATCCAGTTGACATCGTCCCTTTCAGGATAATCAAGATTGTAGTGAAGACCTCGGCTCTCCTTCCTGAGACGCGAGCACTCGATAACAATCCCGGCCACTGTGGCTATGTTGCGCAGTTCGAGCAGATTGGTTGTTATGGTGAAATTCCGGTAGTATTCCTCTATTTCACCTATTATCATATCGATTCGTCTCTTCG
>CAYLXS010000012.1:0-22529 GCA_964387765.1 uncultured Syntrophaceae bacterium | reverse complement strand
AGGAACTGTTCTCCCACGTAAAACAATAAAAACCATATACTCTGAAAATTTGTTGCGAGTTCCGGGGACACCATACTTAATACAATACAAGTAATTAAGTATGGTGTCCCTCGAATTACCTATATCATTATTTTAGACATTTGCACTCATCTAACGCTAAGCTCAACTGCCGCTGTAGGCGGTCAGGTGAAGTGGTTGGTTAGGCGAGATATCTAATGTTATTAGAGACCCATAAACATGAGCCCACAAAATTATTTTGAGGAATTAAGTGTTACGGCCCCCGAATTTCCCCCATTTGCCCTTTAACGACAAGCTAAGCCGGAGCAGCCCGCAGGGCTGCGTTCGGCTCTAGCGAAGGGTTATGCATTTCCCCTGGCTTCTTGTAACTCGTCAATACTTGGTGGAACTAATTTAAACCATTCAAAATTGAATACGTCTTCACGTCTTTGGTGATAATTATCTAAGACCTCTGCTGTAAAACCATCTCCGGGAACACCGGTTCTATTCACAACTAAGAGGGTTAAAGGAGGTAAGTTATTTGCTTGGCAGTAAAACATGATACAGCCAAGCACAAACGCAAGAGGATTGCTGGTTGGATAATCCATCAGTATACGTAATTCTTCATACTGAACAATCTGGCGATTCGCGGCCTTTCCAATAAGGTACTGCCAAGCCTGAAGAGCACGAACAGCAGATTTTCTACCTGTGTCTGCGCTCTCCGTCAAATCATTGAACCATTGGATCATTTTTCATTCCTCCTGATTGCATAACGGATTTTCACAGGCGCCCGCTGTTTGGCGTCCTGTGCAAAAAATGGTTGTGCTTTTTAAGCTTGTTTTTGGGGTACATTAAATGCCATTACAGACAGAAGCATTTCACGATTGTTATCATCTCGATTTGAAAAAATATACCTGAAGTTCGTTTCTGAGATTTTTCCTATAAAGCGTTTAAAGTTGGGGTGGACCTCAACAGTTTGTAGTATTGTATCAAGTACATCTGAAAAATTTTTATTTCTATTAAAAATAATTACGGCTACTTTTGTATCGCGCCAACTGCTATATCTTAAAAGCTGATCGATAGTATCTGATAACTTTTTGGCTCCTCCCCAATATTTGCACTCTCCAATAAAAATATTTTTCCCATCTACCCTAATGAGAATATCCGTTTTTCCCTCATAATTGAACGTTTCTCCAGTTGCTTGGCCTTCATAATGTCCATTTAATTGCACCAAAAAATGGGATCTTAATGATTCTTCATCTATTGTCTCAAATGCTGAAGGGCTTCTTTCCATCACCTCTGCCATATTTTGTATCACCCCAATAATGTGCTCATAGTCATCATTGGATAAAACAGGCTCAGGTTTGTAGGGCTTTGTGCTCGCAGGAGGTATTGTTGGTTTAATTTTCCGACGCACTTCTGGCGTGATATATGTTTTAGTCGAATCTTGTCTATCTTTTAGTGGAAAACCTAGTGAGGAAACGAGACTTTGATCCGATAACAGTTTTTCTCTCCGTTTTTCAATAGCACTACGCGCTATATTTCGAAGCTGATCATTTAGGCCTTTTGCGTTATTACGTAACGTTTCAAGATATTTTTTTATTTCAGAAAGAGTTCGATCAATTTCTGATCGAACTTGTTCTGCCTTGAGCTCTGTACCCTCCACTCTAATAACTAATCGGTCATCCTTCACATCAGCAATTGGTGGGCTTAAGGTAAAAGAGGTAGGTTGGATACTAAACGCTTCGGCATCTCCCTCAAATGGCACCGTAATTTCCACCTCGGTTCCTGGCATATAAAAAGGACGGCTTCTGTCCCGGATCATCCTTAATCTGTCACCGCTTACGTCTATCTGCGTTTCCTTTTGGTCTGCTACGATATTAGTTTCAATAATAGAGGGTACATTAACACGATATTTCTCCTCAAAATAATCACAAAGATCATCAATCGAAGTGTTGAGTAACCTGTTGCCATCCATTTGGGAGATTTCATTTGTGAGTTGTTTCTTTTGATTATCTTGCACAGCAGACCAGTTATATTTTGAAAATAAAAAATTGGGGTTTCTCATTGATCCTCTCACGATATTCTTTCTATGCACAACGTCGCGGTTCACAGGCCGCGAGGTACGAGCGGTCCTCAGTGAAACCGCTTGTTATGAGGTTTATATTTCAATACCAGATTCTACCTCTTTTACTATTTGAGCAGGATTCAGACCGCTAACCCTCATTAGGCTTTGGACAGCACCATCAAGCACCATGAATCCAGGGTGAATGTTATGTCTGGCCTGCCTTATTCGATTCAAGCATGACTTGCGACCTTCAGGAGTAACAAATTGCTCAATATTATCATTAAAAAATCTATGAATAACAAAGTTTCTCTCATCAAGCGCAAGTTTCAAAGCCTTCTCAGCCGAATTATCTAAATCAATATGCTTTTTTAACTCTCGAATAAGTCTACCTAGAGTTTTCTTTGAAAAAACATCCATTGAGTTTTCGAATGCCTCATCGTCAAATTCTTTCGATCCAATTCGTTTAAGCAGAGTCAGGCTATAGGCTATGCCCATCTCCATTTGCTGAGAGCTTTGAACAATAGCACCTATCTGTTCGTAAAGTGGTGTCAGTTGCTTTCTAAGATTCTTATCCATAGGTTGCTACTCATAACTTTACGCCTCAGCGGGTGCCGGAAGCGCAACAGCGCTGTAAGCAATCCGACTGAAGGCGTTGGTTAGGTATTGGTACCATTTTTATTCTTACCATCTCGTTTCTCTATAGCTTTTCTTGCACCATCAGGTAGCTGATCATAAAGTTTTTGTATCTCTTTGGGGCGAGTTATTCGATCATCGATAATGAAATTTATCATGCCGAACAGATTTACAGCTATATCCGGTGTGTCATTTAAATTGATCTCACCGGGATGGACTGCATTATTTCCAATTACCCTGCAATAATCTAATGCTTGTTGGACCTGGACAGGCAAACCTTTAGAAACAAGATTCGATATGTCGTCATTTATGTTCTTTCCTTTCTCTCCCAAAATTGGCATCAGTTTTTGAATCAGTAACCTTAACAATGCTGAAGCAGCCCTTGGAGACCGTGCAACAATATCACGGGCCTCATTGTATTCTGACTGACATTCTTTAGGCATGTCAGTGTGTGGTGGTGTTACAGGTGCCTCAGAAGGAACGATCATTTTACCGTCGTGCCAAAAGCATAATCTACTACAGTGTGAACATTGTGAATATTTAAAATCTGATAAATGATTATTTTGATATTTTAGCGTTTCCCATGTTTGTTGAGCGAATACACCACAAAGAATGCAGTTAAATTTGGACTCTCCGAATTGAGGAGGAAAATATTTTTTTGCATAATTGCCTCGCTTTATTGATACCTAACGTCGCAAATCAGCGGCGCCGCTTTTCCGCGTCGGCTGGATTTGCCTGGTTATGCGATTTCATGTGCCTGGTTAACTAATTCTTTGAAATCACTTTCTTTGATGATGCGTATTTCCTGCCCTTTTGCTATTAGCTGTTCTGTCTTCAAATGCTTAGAGCTTTTTGCTTTACCAGCTAATTTTGTTATATCCTGATCACCAACAACTAACAGTGTGGTCTTTTTTGTTACTCCTGACGCTACAGTACAACCAATGCTTGCAGCAAGATCCGCAGCTTCCCTACGGGCGATTTCCAAAGCACCGGTGAATACCAATACTTCGCCGTACAATTCCCCCTCTGGATTTCCATCCCTGTTAATAGCTGACCCAGTAGATGAATTTGCTGGATCGATTGGCTGACGTACCCGTTTTAACCAAGAATCAACATCTAAGCCTGTTTTTTCAATAGCAGCAATTAATACCTGACCGGCGGCTTTTGCGTCTTCCAAAGCATCATGATGCTTAAATTTATACCCAATAATATTACATAAATTAGATAAGCCATATCCTCGCCACGCACATTCTTCCCATGTGCGGCGAGCCACTCTAGCTGAATCAAGCCATATTGTATCAATTGGACTCAGCGAATATTTCCCCAATGCTCGCCCGATTGACACTCGATCAAAATGTGTATGACTGACGCAAACCGTGCCAGACAAATGATTGGACAATTTACCTACAACTTCAGAGAATGTTGGTGCATTCACAACATCTTCTTCGGTGATCCCGTGAATATCAATATTGATGAAATCAAAGTAGTCTTCTGGATCGATAAGCGATGACCATTCCTCTACCAACTGGCCATCTTTGAATTTGGCAAGGCCAATTTGGCATATTGAAGCCATATCAGCATTTGCAGTTTCCACATCAATAGCTACAAATTCCATGACTGTTCCTTTTGCGCATAACGAAAAAATCAGCCGGAGCGTAGTGATCGGCTGTATTGTCTTGTTATGATTTTTTTAGTTTCTCATTCCAATCCAAACGTCCATCCGTTACTTCCTTAAGAATATTTTCTTCAATGTAATGACGGAGAGCCGTTGGTTCAACATGTGCCAACTTAAGACCAAGCTTAAGACCATCATTAACGGATTCGCGAACAAGTTTCAGCTTAGCTCCGGTATTTGCATCTTTTGAAATAAGGTGATTTGTAAGTCTTGATCTTGCTAACTCGATCTTCGTTTGACCAATATATCTCAGACGCCAATTATCTTTGTCTTTTTTTGTGTAAATGGCGTAGTTTGTTACATGATTTCTCAGGCCAGATAGAAGAGATTTGTTGAGTTCTTTTATATTATTTTTTTCTGCTTCCCATTTTATATTGTCCATAGCAACGCCACTCAAATTGGTAGGGTATTTAAAAGGAATCACATTTTTACTGCAAAGCAAATCCGTCTTACACTTTTCATAAAGTGCATCAAGCGCTGTTCTATCTCCTATCGCGTAGATCATAGTTTGAATACTCATAACGGTGAAAATAACGGTCCGGCGAGTTTTTCCGCTGGTCGCGTTGATTTTTTGGTTAGTTTTGATCTCCTCCCAAGATAGAGGTAAATCTTGCTTTTAATGCCAACCTTAGCTCATTTTCAGTTTCCCACTGTATAAAACGATTAACCGCAAGATCAAAATGTATATTCGACTCTTTATGAATGGTCAGAACGATGTCTTTACCTAGCGCATGAGCAAAACCTGTTTCATAATAGCAGTTGGGGCGCTCGCCAGATAAATCGGAAATGACAAGACGGCATTTTGCTATATTTTCAAGGATCTGCTCATTTATTCTTCCTGAGTCCTGTATTTCGTCCACCCTTACAACACCCACCCCAAACTCTTTACATAGGGGCTTAATTACTCCTTCATAAGCTGAGTCAAGCTTTTTATCACCAACCTTCATGATCACAAAGACTTGTTGCTCTGGAGGTTGAAAGGCAATTTGTAATAGCGAGCGCATTGCCGGAGCTGCTTGAAGCTCCCTAACTCTCTCAACGAATTCGATAGTGCAATCAAATTCCTTAAATTCATCTACGATATCGTCACTTGCTGATTTTGTTATAAACTTCGATTCTTCAATCTTTTTTTCAGTCTTGTAGATTGATAGAGCGACTGAGGACTTCATATTGATTAGAGTTGCCCTTTTTTCACCTAGAGTAGTATTTGACTCAATTACTTGACCGTTTATAAAAGGAACAACTACATTTTTAACAATATATTCTTCCGTTTCATTTGTGAAACTAAGGTATTTTAATCCAGAAAGAATAATAAGGCCATGGTAATACATTGCATACTCCTTTTTAAAACTAACATTTAATATAAGTATTACCTGATTTTCCCACCAGATAAAAACTCATCTGACAAATATGCTGTATTCATACACAAATTTATAAATAAGTCCACTCATTATCCTTGAAAATGCAGCGGAAATGAGCTTATCATTTAAAGCATTTAGCATGTATAATGCCATTGCTTTGCCCTGAAGTATGCCGTGCTCTGTAGGCGGGGAGTTGATTAAGGAGTATAACTGTGACCGAATAAAGGGGAGATCCCAAAGTCGTCGTGGCGGCCGAAAACCCCATGAAGGACGAGTTGGTCACCGCGATGGAAGCGCTTCGCGGTAAGCTGGGTGACCAGGAATTTGTGGTATACGAGCTACCGTTGTTCTGAGAGTTATAGAGGTTTTCTCGCCATATTTATTAATTCCCTGTACATCTCATAGGTAAAGTCCTTTCCGCGGCAGGGCAGGAGGGTGTTGTTGTGGTAGAGCGGCTCTTCTTCTATATCATAAGGGGATGCTTTAACCGCCTTTTCCCATATTGGCGTGCCCGGTATGGGTGAGAATTCCGCGATGACAGGTTTGGCCCCGCACGATCTGATAAAGTTTATACTGTCTCGCACTTCGGAGGCGCTCTGATCCGGCAGTCCGCACAGGATGTACATTCCTATGTCGTTCCCATTGTAGCCGGCCTCTAGTAGATAAGCGACCGCGGCCTTTGTTTCCTCATTGGTTATTTTTCCTCCGGTGTCGTTTTGCCGGCGCGTACTTGCGGTCTCAAAGCCGAAACGTATTGTTCTGAATCCCGCCCTGAACATCAATTTGCTCAGAGGCGCATCTATCTCTCTCAGGTGAAGACCGTTAGGGCAGTGGAAGACACAATCCAGGCCTCTTTTCAATACTTCTTCCAGCATGGGTATCACATGCCTTTCCCGGTCAACGAGGAGGGCATCATCGTAAAAAGGGAAGTTCACAATACCGAGCTTTCTGTTCCAGAACTCTATTTCATCAACAACCCTTATGGGGTCTCTGGTTCTGAATCCATCGTTGAGGCGATGTGAGGCGCAGTAGGAACATCTGAAGGGACACCCCCTCGATGTCATGACGGGAACGTGTTCCGTGTGAGAGAGAAGCTCGAAAGCGGGATAGGGATATGAGTCGAGATCGTCTTTGTCCGGAAGGAATTGCAGGTCATCGCTAAAGAGATCCTTTAAGATTCCTGCAAGGGCCTTTTCTCCTTCTCCTTTTACTATAATGTCGGCGCCGGAGTGTCTTGCCGCGTGATCTTTGCAAAGAGTGGCATAGTTTCCTCCCAGAACAATCGGTACTTTGGGAATAACGCGCCGGAGAATATCTATGGTCTCGAAGACACCCGGGTACCAGTAGGTCATCATGGATGTTACAAATATTGCGTCCGGTTTCTTCGCGCGCAGCAGCTCGTTTTCGAACATGCGGGGAGTTATGCCATACCGGCCGTATCTTCTCGGGAAATCTTTTAATGCCTCCGGTTTCGGAATGCTTTCTTTGAAAAAACTGCCCCGTCCCGATGGAAGCCTCTTTGGAGCCTTTGTTCCGGTTTCCCTTTCCAGATCGGGGTGAAAAGGATCCAGACAATCAATCAGGTTTATATCATATCCATTTTTTTTCAGTGTAGAGGCGAGGTAAAGGAGGCCCATCGGTTTGGCCCAGAGGTCATAAGCCGTGAAATCATGTATCCAGGGATTTATCAGGAGAATCTTTCTTCGCATGATGATTTGAGTATATGAAGCTCTTCCCAAAATCAAGAGGATCTTAAAATATATTGATGTTTTTCCTCTCATCTGATACATCAGTGGAAAATTAGCTGGGAAAGTATTTTACTGTTTGAGGGAGAGATAAGACTATGAAAATCGGATGGATAGGCACAGGCGTCATGGGGTTTTCAATGGCGGGGCACGTTCAGGACGGGGGGCATGATCTCTATCTGTACAACAGGACACAAGAGAAGGCGGAAGGGCTTATAAAGAGGGGAGGGCGATGGTGTGTCTCTCCGGCTGAGGTCGCGCGCAACTCGGAAGTAGTATTTACGATAATCGGTCATCCGCGGGACGTGGAAGAGGTATATCTTGGCGAAGAGGGAATAGTGTCTGCCGGGGGCAGCTGCCATACGATCGTGGACATGACGACGAGCAGCCCTCAACTGGCGCTGCGAATAGCCGAAAAGGCCTCAGAACATGGAATTGTCAGTCTTGATGCCCCGGTTTCCGGCGGTGACTCAGGTGCAAAGGCGGCCACTCTCGCCATCATGGTGGGGGGAGACAGAGATGCCTTCGAAAGGGTATTGCCCCTTCTACAGCTGATGGGAAAAGAGATAGCTCATATGGGTGGGCCCGGTGCAGGGCAGCACACAAAAGTGTGTAACCAGATCCTTGTTGCGGGTACGATGATCGGAGTATGTGAATCGCTCCTCTATGCCTCACGGCTGGGGCTCGATGAACAATCGGTAATAGACGTAATAGGGAAGGGGGCTGCCAGTTCCTGGCTAATAAACAATCTGGGCCCCAAAATTGTACGCGGCGACTACAACCCCGGTTTTTTTGTAGAACACTTCATCAAGGATATGGGAATAGCCCTGGAAGAGGCAGCGGCATGTGATCTCTCCCTGCCGGGGTTGTCTCTCGTCAGACAACTGTATATTGCCGTTAAGGGACAGGGGCACGGCAGGCTTGGGACGCAGGCCCTTATGCTCGCTCTCAGGAAATTGAACGGGATGGGGTAAGGTGGAAAACGGTGGACAGAAAAACAAAACTGATCGTGATGATAGAGGATCGGACCGCGAAGGTGGGGGTTATAGGACTTGGATATGTCGGCCTGCCACTTGCGATCCATTTTGGCAAGAGCGGGTTTAGTGTTGTTGGTTTCGACCTGGATTCCGTAAAGATAGAGAAGCTTCTTAAAGGAGAATCTTACATAAAACATGTCTCCATAGATCCCGTAACGGAGATGATCGAAGCGGGGAGCTTTGATGTAACCAGTGATTTCGATCGCCTGAAAGATGTGGACTGCATACTCATCTGTGTGCCGACCCCTCTGACTGACAAGATGGAACCCGACCTGACCTATCTTGTGGAAACCACGGAGACCATAGCCCGGCATTTCCGGGCGGGACAGCTCATTGTGCTTGAAAGCACGACATACCCTGGCACGACCGAGGAAATGGTCCTTCCGCGTCTGGAAAAAGAGGGTATGACGGTGGGCAGCGATTTCTTTCTCGCATATTCTCCGGAGAGGGAAGATCCCGGAAACGAGAATTTCAGCGCCTCAAACACTCCGAAGGTGGTGGGGGGAATCACCCCATCCTGTCTGGAAGTGGCACAGGCCCTGTACAGCTGTATTACGCACGTGGTGCCTGTATCATCGACAAAAGTAGCGGAGCTTACCAAGCTACTGGAAAACACCTTCCGGTCGGTAAATATAGCGCTGGTAAACGAATTGAAGGTACTTGCCCACAAGATGAATATAGACCTCTTTGAGGTTATCGATGCCGCGGCCACCAAGCCCTTCGGTTATACACCCTTCTACCCGGGTCCCGGCCTTGGAGGGCACTGCATACCGATAGATCCATTCTATCTTTCATGGAAGGCCCGTGAATACGACTTCTCCACACGTTTCATTCACCTTGCCGGAGAAATCAACATCTCTATGCCCTATTACGTAATAGAAAAGACAGTGGAGGCCTTGAACAGGAACAGAAAAAGCATGAATGGGAGTCGTATCCTTGTGCTGGGTGTGGCATACAAAAGGGATGTTGACGATGACAGGGAATCACCCGGTTACGCCATAATGAAAATGCTTCTGGAAAAGGGTGCTGAAGTAATCTATAACGATCCCTGGATACCGCGCCTCAGACCGACAAGAAAGTATGACTTTCAAATGGAGTCAACCCCGCTCACGCCGGAAACACTTGCGGGGACAGACGCGGTTATCATAGTTACAGACCATTCAGATTACGACTTTGTTGATATTGTCAGGCATTCTCACCTTGTAATCGATACGAGAAACGCGACAAAAGGTATCGAAGATGCAGGCAAAAAGATCGTGATGGCGTAAAAAGGCCTGAGACGATCAACGGCGAAACTTTTTGCAAACTTGTCCATAATTGGGAGCAAAGTCAGCCATGATAGCCGTTGTCCAGAGGGTTGTCTCCGCCGGAGTTACCGTTGATGATCATACAGTCGGCGAGATAGAGAAGGGTCTTGTAGTGCTTCTCGGTGTCGCGAAGGGAGATGGAGAGAAGGACGCCGATTATCTCTCGGATAAGATAGCTAATCTCCGGATATTTGAAGATTCTAACGGAAAGATGAACCTCTCCCTGCTGGATATATCGGGCGAGATGCTTGTAGTATCGCAGTTTACACTCCTTGCCGACTGCCGGAAGGGAAGACGCCCGTCGTTTATCGGCGCTGCCGGACCCGAACAGGCCGACGAGCTTTACGAATATTTTGTAAAGAAAATGCGCGGATATATCAGAAAGGTGGCCACCGGGCAGTTTCGGGCCATGATGAAAGTCCGTTTCGTGAACGACGGCCCGGTAACAATAATTCTGGACAGTACAAAGGGATAGGCAGTTATGGACATGGAGCCGGAGAACGGAATACCTTCCCTGCCCATCAGGATAGATAAGGAGGGTGTCTGGTATTACAGGGGGGCGAGGATGTTCAGAAAAGATATCCTCAAACTCTTTTTTGAAAACCTGAAAAGGGACGAGCTGGGAAGATACCTGATAGAATTCAAAGGGGACAAATGCCTGATAGAGGTGGAAGACACCCCCTTTGTTGTGAAAACGGTTAGCAAACACAACCGGGAAAATCGCAGGGGTGAATCCATAGAGATTCTTCTCAGTGATCTCACCCTGGAAAAGCTGGATCTGTCAACTCTCCATGTGGGCATGGACAACGTACTCTACTGCAACATCAAGGAGGGAAATTTCGAAACCAGATTTTCGCGGTCGGGTTACTATCAGATTGCGGAATTTATCAAATATGACGAAGATAAAGACGCCTATTTTGTGCCCCTTAATGGGCGAAATTACTACATAGAAACATATAGACCCGGAGGTACACAATGTTAGAAAAAGATAAGATAACGGATGGCCTTACATTTGATGACCTGCTCCTTGTGCCGGCAAAGTCCAGTATTCTGCCGAATGAGGTTGATACCTCGGCGATGCTCACCAACAACATATCCCTGAATATTCCGATTATCAGTGCGGCCATGGATACAGTGACAGAATCGGGAGTGGCCATAGCCATTGCACAGGAAGGAGGCATGGGGATCATTCACAGAAACATGAGCATAGAACACCAGGTGCTCGAAGTCGACAAGGTAAAGAAATCCGAGAGCGGAATGGTTGTCGATCCTATAACGATAGGACCGGAGCAGAAGGTCAGAGACGCTTTCCTGCTGATGAAAAAGTACAGGATATCGGGTGTTCCGGTGATAAAAGGACGCAAACTTGTTGGAATCCTTACAAATCGCGATCTCCGATTCGAGACAAACCTCGATCAAACTGTCTCTGCCGTTATGACCAAAGAGAACCTGATAACAGTTTCCTCGGATATCACACTGGAGGATTCAAAAAAAATACTGCATGCGCACAGGATAGAAAAACTCCTTGTTGTTGATGATAAATACAATCTGATGGGACTCATTACCATAAAAGATATAGAGAAGATAAAAAAATATCCCTATGCCTGTAAAGACTCTCTCGGCAGGTTGAGGGTCGGAGCGGCCGTGGGAATCCTCGACAGGGAGGAAAGAATAGACGCTTTGCTTAAAGCGAGGGCTGACGTCATAGTTATAGATACCTCGCATGGACACTCCTCGGGTGTTATTGACGCGGTCAGAGACACAAAGTCCAACTTTCCGGATTGTGAATTGATAGCGGGGAATGTGGCGACATACGAAGGGGCGGAAGCACTTATAAAGGCGGGGGTAGACGCGGTAAAGATAGGAGTTGGTCCCGGGTCCATCTGCACGACAAGAATTGTGGCTGGCGTCGGCGTGCCACAGATAACAGCGATAATGAATTGTTTCAAGGCCTCTGAGAAGTATGGCATACCACTGATAGCCGATGGCGGTGTGAAATTTTCAGGCGATGTGGTCAAGGCCCTTGGTGCCGGAGCGCATACAGTTATGATAGGCGGTCTATTCGCGGGCACGGAAGAAAGCCCCGGAGAAACCGTTCTATATCAGGGAAGAAGTTACAAGGTATACAGGGGAATGGGCTCTCTCGAGGCTATGAAGGCGGGAAGTAAAGATCGTTACTATCTGGAAGACGATGACATTGAAACCAGTATGAAGCTTGTGCCCGAGGGTATAGTGGGACGAGTTCCATTTCGTGGTACCCTGTCCGCGAGCGTTGAACAGCTTGTAGGAGGGATAAAGGCGGGAATGGGCTACGTTGGGTGCAAAACAATAGATGAACTGAGAAAAAAGGCGAAATTTATAAGAATAACGCCTGCGGGTCTGCGCGAGAGTCACGTCCATGACGTGATCATAACAAAAGAAGCCCCCAACTACTGGCTGGATTAAAAGGTTTACATAATGAAATACTCCGATTTTGTTCATCTCCACGTGCACACTCAGTACAGCCTTCTCGACGGCGCGATACGTCTCGATAACCTCTTTTCAAAGGCGAAGGAGTACAAAATGTCCTCCATTGCCATGACCGATCATGGCAATATGTTCGGGGCTATAGACTTCTACCAGAAAGCCTACAAGGCAGGCATAAAACCCATTATAGGATGCGAACTTTACCTTGCTTCCGGTAGCCGGTTCGACAGGAGTGGGGGAACTCGTCACCTTGTTGTCCTCGCTAAAAATACACGAGGATACAAGAACCTGATGAAGCTTACATCTGCCGGATATCTTGAAGGATTCTACTACAAGCCACGGGTAGATAAGGAGCTGTTAGCCCTTCACAGTGAGGGACTCATTTGCACGAGCGCGTGCCTCAACGGTGAGATACCCCACCTTCTGCTTAACGGAAACATTGATGCCGCTGAAAAAGCAGCTGTAGAATATCGCGAGATGTTCGGAGAAGGTAATTTCTACCTTGAGATCATGGAAAATGGACTCGATGAGCAGAAACAAGTCAATAAACAGCTTATCGAAATGGGCACGAAGCTTTCCATTCCAATGGTTGCAACCAATGATTGCCACTACCTGAATCGTGGAGATGCGGAGGCGCATGAGGTCCTCCTGTGCATACAGACCGGAACAACTATGGAAAACGAAAAGAGGATGCGCTTCAAAACGGATGAATTCTATCTGAAATCCCCCGATGAGATGAAGAAGAATTTTGACTATTGTCCGGAAGCTATTGCAAACACAGTTAAAATAGCCGAAAAGTGTAATCTGACACTGGATCTGGGACACCTGTTCTTCCTTCCCAATTACGAAACTGAGAAGGGACTTTCACAGGAAGAATATCTTGCCCAACTGGCCCGGGAGGGGCTGGAGCGCCTGATGCCCACCATTGTGGGGAAAGAGGGTGACAGCCCCGAAGATACCAGAAAAATATATGAAAAAAGACTGGAGCTGGAACTTGCGATAATAAACTCAATGGAATTCCCTGGATATTTTCTCATTGTTGCGGATTTTATCAATTATGCAAAGAAAAAGAATATTCCGGTGGGACCGGGGCGGGGATCCGCCGCCGGGAGCCTTGTGGCTTACGCCCTGGGTATTACCAATATAGACCCCATCCGGTACGGTCTCTTCTTTGAGCGGTTTCTGAACCCCAGCAGAAGAAGCATGCCCGATATTGACACAGACTTCTGCATGGAGGGAAGGGACGAGATCATAAGATATGTAACTGAGAAATATGGAAGCGACCAGGTCTCCCAGATCATCACCTTCGGCAAGATGCAGGCAAAGGCGGTTGTCAGGGATGTCGGCAGGGCCCTCAATATGCCCTACGGCGAGGTCGACACAATCGCGAAAATGATACCTAACACCTTGGGAATCACACTAAAGCAGGCGATAAAGGATGAGCCACGTCTTGCTGCCGAGCAAAAAAAGAATGAAAAAATCAAAAGGCTCCTTAGCCTGTCGCAGTCTCTCGAAGGCTTAAACCGCCACGCCTCCACACACGCGGCAGGAGTTGTCATCTCCGACATACCGCTTGTGGAAAGGGTTCCCCTGTACAAGAGCCCAAACAATGACGATATCGTGACGCAGTACTCGATGAATGATCTGCAGAGTGTTGGTCTGACGAAGTTTGATTTTCTGGGCCTCAGGACCCTCACCGTAATCAGGGATGCTCTGAAATTTATCAGGGAGGGAAGGGGAGAAGCTGATTTTTCAATAGAATCCATTCCCCTCGATGATGAAGACACATATAAACTGCTCACAAAGGGACAGACGGATGGTGTCTTCCAGCTTGAAAGTGCCGGCATGAAAGACCTGCTCATCAGCATAAAACCGGACTGCATCGAGGATATTATCGCCCTGATCTCCCTCTACCGGCCAGGTCCGATGACCATGATTCCCGACTTTATAGCGAGAAAACAGGGCAGTCAGAAAATTGTTTATGAAGATCCACGCCTTGAAGACGTACTGAAGGAAACCTACGGCACTATAATTTATCAGGAACAGGTGATGCAGATTGCCGGCGCAATTGGCGGTTACAGCATGGCAGATGCGGACAACCTTCGCAGGGCCATGAGTAAAAAGAAAGTCTCCGCCATGGAAAAGGAAAGCCCCAAGTTTGTCGCTGGAGCAAAGAAAAACAAGATTCCGGAAGCCACGGCAAAAAAAATATGGAAACAGATGGAAACCTTCGCCGGTTATGGATTCAACAAATCCCATAGCACCGCCTATACGATGATTTCCTTCCAGACCGCCTATCTGAAGGCCCATTATCCTGTGGAATTCATGACGGCGCTGCTCACCAGTGAGAAAACCAACAGGGACAATATCATAAAGTACATCAGTAGCTGCAGGGATATGGGAATCAACGTATTGCCCCCGGACATAAATGAATCCTTCACCGATTTCAGCGTTGTTGGGGATAACCTCAGATTCGGCTTATCCGCCGTGAAAAACGTCGGAAATGGCGCTGTGGATTCCATAATACTCGCAAGAACATCAGAGGGGAAATTCACTTCATTCCATGATTTTTGTGACAGAGTGGATATGCACAAGATCAATAAGAAAGTCATAGAAAGTCTGATCAAATGCGGCGCGTTCGATTCCCTGGAGAAAAACAGGTGCCGTTTGATGGAAGGTTATGAAAATATTGCTCTCGCCGCCCACAAGAAAAACAGGGACCGGATGAGTGGCCAGACCAGCCTCTTTGATCAATCCGGCATCGAGGACACAACACAACCGAATCTTCCAGATGTTCCGGAGTGGGACCATGATGTTCTGTTGTCTTATGAGAAGGAGATGCTGGGTTTTTATATAACCGGGCATCCTCTCCTGAAATACGCGGACAGTCTTAAAACCATCGTGGACAGCGATTCCCTGACATTATCCGGGAAACAGGACGGGAGCATCGTAACAGTCGCCGGGGTTATGAGCAATGTAAAGGAGACCACAACAAAGAGAAAAGATACAATGGCCTATGTGACCATTGAGGATCTAAAGGGTTTTATCACCATTGTTGTCTTTGCGGAACTGTATAGAGATACCATGTTCATAATAAACAGTGAAGAACCGCTTTATATAAAGGGGCGACTTGATATAGGTGACGAAGGGAGCAAAATTGTAGCCTCCGAAATCACTACTGTTGAGGAGGCGATGAAGACGCCTTTTTCGTCCGTGCATTTTATGATCGATACCGAAAAATCGGATGGGGAGACGGTAGAAGCGCTTAAAGCAATGCTTGACAGACGAAGGGGCAACAGTCCAGGATATATACATTTACAGTCATCGAATAGCGCTGAAACGATTATCTCGCTTGGTGAAAGCTCCAAGGTTGAAATCTCGGAAGATATCAAAAAAGAGGCTGACGAGCTCCTGGGCCCGGGCGCGACACGGTTTATGTAGGTATATAGAACGTAGATGGAATATCGCGAGCGAACCTATAGAAACAGGATTTCGAAAAGAGGACTTGTATCCTTCGAAGTAAAGATAAAGGAAACGGATCTCTATATAAGCGCAGACAGTGACTGCAGAGACACGGCAATGGAATCCGTGCACAGACACCGGGAATTCATAGAAGAGTACATCAGACAAAACCCCCCATTTATAAATTCCATAAGGCCGCTTGAGACAGACGAATTTGCTCCGGCCATAATAAGGGAAATGACAGAGGCATCACGTCGCTGTGGTGTCGGCCCCATGGCCTCTGTCGCGGGAGCAATTGCACGGAATGTCGGTCTGGATCTCATGAAATGCTCAGACAATGTCATAATAGAAAATGGGGGCGATATATTCCTGAAGCTTATGAGCAAGGACGCCATTGTTGGAATTTTCGCCGGAGATTCTCCTCTCAGTTATAAGGTTTCTATCAGGCTGAAATGTGAGGGAGTTCCTGTCGGTGTCTGTACATCTTCAGGAACAGTCGGACATTCGTTGAGTTTTGGCAGGGCGGACGCGGTATGTGTCACGTCAGAATCGGTGACACTGGCCGATGCCGCGGCAACTGCCATCTGCAATCGCGTAAAGAGGGAAGGGGACATAAAAGGCGCGCTCGACTTCGGACTGCGCATAAAAGGAGTCATGGGCGCCTTGATCATTATAGGTGATAAACTGGGGATATCGGGAGATATTGAGCTGGCGTAAGACTTCTGTTGGGTTTCGCAAGCTCAACCCAACCTACATTATGTCATCTGCAATCGTGTAAGATTTCTGTTGGGTTTCGTGTCTCAACCCAACCTACATTATGTCATCTGCAATCGTGTAAGATTTCTGTTGGGTTTCGTGCCTCAACCCAGCCTACATTGTGTCATCTGCAATTGCGTAAGGCACGTAGGTTGGGTTGAGCTTGCGAAACCCAACAAAAGCCAGTACAAGAATAGACATGCAATACCGCAGGGCAAAAATATCGGGTGCAACATATTTCTTTACCGTCGTCACGTATAACAGGATAAAAATACTGTGCATTCCTGATAACCTTGACTTGTTAAGAGAGGTTTTTCGCAAGACACTCATGAGACACCCATTTGAAATTGATGCTATGGTTGTCATGCCCGATCATCTGCATTGTATCTGGACGCTGCCGCAGGGAGATTCTGATTTTTCCATGCGATGGCGCTTGATCAAGAGTTATTTCAGCAGAAAATGTCAAAAACCGGTAGGTTGGGTTGAGCAAAGCGAAACCCAACAAAAGGTTCCATCCAGATTAAAAAAGAAGGAACAAAATGTCTGGCAGCGTCGTTTTTGGGAACACCTGATTCGTAATGAGCAGGATTTTATTCGACATGTCGAGTACATTCACTATAATCCGGTAAGACACGGATATGTGACAGATCCGAAGGATTGGGAATATTCCAGTTTTCACCGGTATGTGCGTGACAGAGTGTATGACCCAAAATGGGGAGCGGGTGCTGAAATAACATTTGATTCAACGGTGGGTCACGAGTAGAAAAGTTTTTGTTGGGTTTCGCAAGCTCAACCCAACCTACATTATATCATCTGCAATCGCGTGAGACTTCTGTTGGGTTTCGTGCCTAAACCCAACCTACATATTGGCACACTGGTGTAAGCAGGGAAGGGGTTCTGACATGACAAAAACAAGAAAGATCGGTCTGGCACTTGGGAGCGGTTCGGCCCGCGGGTGGTCTCATATCGGTGTAATACAGGGCCTGCGGGAGGAAGGGATTCCCATAGACATTGTGTGCGGAACATCGATAGGGTCAATCGTAGGTGGAGCGCTGGCCGCCGGAGCACTCGATCAGCTGGATGAATGGGTGCGAGAGCTCTCCTGGCCGGATATCATCGGATTCATGGACGTTATTTTCCCCCGATCCGGCCTTATCGAGGGGGATAAGATCATAAAATTCTTTAAGAAGAATTTTACTGACCCAAATATAGAGGACCTTCCCATACCTTTCGCCGCGGTTGCGACAGACCTGATGTCGGGACGCGAGATATGGCTCAAAAAGGGATCTCTGATGGATGCCGTGCGTGCAAGCATATCAATGCCGGGGGTGTTTTCGCCTTTTAAGCAGGGTGGGCAATGGCTCGTGGATGGCGGCCTGGTAAATCCGGTACCCGTATCGTTGTGCAGGGCAATGGGCGCAGATATCGTCATAGCGGTTAACCTCAATTCCGGTCTCATGGGGAAACACAGAATAAAGAAAACCCCACAACGGAAAACTCCTCCCGAGAAGAAAGAAACAACAGGAAAACTACGCGAACAGTTGACATCTTACCTGAACAGTACAATAAAAAAGGGCAAATCTTTGATTCCGGCGGGGTTCGGGTCAGCTAACGCGAATCGCGGGCCTTCAATCTTCGAAGTGATGGCAACATCCACAAACATAATGCAGGATAGAATAACGCGCCAGAGACTCGCGGGAGATCCTCCTGATCTTATAATATCCCCCCGGCTGGCCCATATAGGCCTTCTCGAATTCAACAGGGCGGATGAAACTATACAAGAGGGAAAACACGCGCTGGAACTTATGCTCCCCCTGTTAAAGGATATGATGGGGTAAGGGATAAGTTGAAGATGAAAATGCCCCTAATCAACAGATTCATGGATATCTCTTGTTATCTGTTCCGATAGGGAATACATGGCTTTGCTCATGCCTTGGGTCAGGCCTTTGGGCGTCCGGCTTTCGAGAGCTTCGGAGATCTCATAGCTTTTCTGGAATACCACACTGTTCGTCACATTCTCAGCGTCCATATCCAGAAGCGTAATATTCAGTTTAAGAAGCGCCTTTCCCGGACCCTGTTCATACAACCCGGTAAACTCCTCCACGCAACCCTCCAGCAGAAACCTTGCATTCTCGTAATTGTGACAGGAAAATACCGCGCGAAACAAACCTGAAGCCCTCAGATCGCGCAGGAGACAATCCGTTACCATATCGCCTGGATTAACTCTCCAGTGGTGGTAATTGTATGCTTCACGTTTGAATGGGGCCGGTTTGTAAAGCATTGAACAACAGTTCAGATGCCTGGACATGGAAAATCTTGCTATCTTTATCGATTCATCCACGCGGGAAAGGTTGTCATATACAGGTTGGGGATATTCAATGACATACTGTTCTATCATGGGAGTGGGTTCTCCTGCGCCAATACACCCGGACAACACAAAAATAAAGGTAACCGCAATTATGATCACAAAAAGTCGCTTCATATCTTTTATCCCCCATTAATAATTCACAATTTTATTCTATCTTTCTCGGAGGCAGCGGTTTGCCATTTATCAGGTCTGATGGCCGCATACTAAGCCTCTCCATAAGTTTCTCCAGTGTCTCTGATGCGCGGCGGAGATTTTCGCTGGTATCATGGATCTCCATCGCCGTTAACCGCGCCTGTTTCCCCATATCTTCTATAAGATTATCGGCTTTTCCAGCGGTTTCTGCAAGGTTCATGGAATTCATATCACTCCTTATTCCGGCTATGGCCTGTCTGGCCTCGACAAATGTCATTCTTGCTTCCTTCAGGAGACCTGAAACTTTGTCTTCCGCACACATCTCCTTAAGTCTTGAGGAGATACTGTCAAGATTGCCGGCCGTGGATTCAAGGCTGCTGATGACTCTGTCTATTCTTTCGTCGGCCAGAAGATTTCCTGCCGCGCCGGCACTGAATTTCAACTGATCGGATATACTCACAAAATCAACCAGTTTTATCTTTTCAATAACATTGTCAACTTCTGAAAAGAACGCTTTTATTTCGGAAGGACGTGAGGGAATTACAGGGTATCCGGTGGGAAAATCTATATCGACAAGAGCATCTGAAGGTTTTCTGCGATCCATTTCTACTATAACCAGACCGGTTATGCCGACGGGTTTTAACTGAGTCACAATGTCGTGTTCCAAGTCTCCCTTAAGGTCTACTTTCATCACCACTTCAACAAGTTCGTTATCAGGGGCAACCCTGATATCTTCCACTATACCAACATCAACACCCCTGTACCTGACAGCGGAATTCATCTTGAGACCCTGCACGGACTCATTGAAGTAGGAAACATAGGTAGCGCCTCCACTGAAATATTTCGATGCATTCACCCATATAATAACGCCGGCGCCTATCAGAATGCCTACAGTTACAAAAAGTCCTATAATAAAGTTTGATGTCTTCCTGCGCACTTCACACCTCCTGACTGGCTTCAGGTTGTTCCTGCTCGGCAAGATGCCGGTGAATTCCACCTCCAAAAAATGCCATAACCCTCGGATCCTTTGAATATTTTCTCAGCTCACGGGGATCACCCTCTGCGATTATTCCCTTTGCGTCTTTGTCCAGCATAATTACTCTGTGTGCTATATTAAAAATGGACTCCATTTGATGGGTTATGATTATCATGGTTGTGCCCATACCGGTGTTTATATTCTTTACTAATATATCAAACTCTTCAGATGTGATGGGGTCGAGACCGGCCGAAGGCTCATCGAGAAAAAGAACCCCCGGGTCCATAATCATCGCCCTCGCGATACCTGCGCGCTTCTTCATTCCACCGGACAATTCGGAAGGCAGAAGATTTTCGCAACCGGCAAGTCTCACCATACCGAGCTTTGTCCTGATTATCATATCAATAACAGAAGAGGGGAGGGCTGTATATTCCTTCAGGACAAGGGCCATATTATCGTACAGTGTCATGGAACCGAACAGGGCTCCCGATTGAAAGAGTACACCGGTTTCTCTTCTGAGGGTTTTGAGCTTATCTTCATCTTCTGTGGCGGGGTCGATTCCCCTTACCAGGACTCTGCCGCCTGATGGTTTCAAAAGACCTGTCATGCATTTGAAGATGGTTGTCTTTCCGCACCCGTTTCCTCCCACTATGGCAAAAATCTCCCCCTCGAAAACATCGAAACTCACGCCTTCAAAGACGATATTCTCGCCGTAACGAGCCGCAAGGTTTTCTACAGTGATAACAAGCCTCATTTCAGGTTTATCCTCATCTGATGTAATGTATAACAATAGCAAAAATGGAATCCGCCACTATGATCAGGAATATTGACGAGACCACAGCAGAAGTGGCTGATATTCCAACAGCTTCCGCACCTTCACCAGTTTCAAACCCCCTCTGGCAACTGATCCCGCTGATAAGTACCGCAAATACCACCGCTTTTACAATACCAGAGATTATATCAAAGACAGCTATGGTTCTGATTGTCTGGTGTATATAGGTATAAGGTGTCAAGTCCAGTCCCATTACCCCTACGACAAGTCCTCCGAGAATACCGAACAAGTCGGCGTATAATGTCAGGAGTGGCACTGCCACCATAGCCGCAAGCATTTTCGGCACCGCTATAAACCTTACAGGATCAAATCCCATAACAACAAGGGCATCGATCTCCTCGTTTACCTTCATGGTTCCTATCTCCGCCGCGAAAGCAGATCCGGAACGTCCAGCGACAAGTATCGCGGTCATAATGGGTCCAAGTTCTCTGACCACCGCGATCGCCAGAAAAGAGGCAACATATATGTTTGCGCCGAATTGTTTTAGCTGCAGGGAAGACATGAAGGCTATAATAAGACCTATAAGAAAGCTTATGAGGCCGAGGATAGGAAGTCCGTCTACACCGACCCGCTTTATATAGAGAAGAGAATCAGCCCACCTTACGGAAAAGGGATGAAGAATAGAGTAAACCGTGGCACTCAGGAGTTCTCCGACAAAGATCATTATCCTGATAGAATCGTGATAGATATCCAGAAATACACTTGCCATTCTCTCGAGGATCCCGGTATCCCGATCCGTGTAATCGTCCACGAATACCTCACGATTGAGAAGATCCATCGTGTTCTTCATTCTGGGGGTCATATTAACAAATTTGAAGGGAATCGATCTTGCAGTAGCGTCATCTTCGGTCTTGGCGAGAGCCATGGCACCAGCACTGTCCATAGTATCAATGCCGGAAAGGTCAATTGTAAGTTGCAAAGGGATGTAATCATCAAGAATGGATTGGATCTCGGCCATCGGGCGATCTATATTTTCTGTCACAAAATAACCGGAGAGATGCAATGTCACATCTCGTTTTCTTTCGCCTTCGATCCGTATTGTATAGTCGTGATCCGGATGCTTCATAGAAAACCCCAGCTATCGGTAAGAGTTTACGAGTACAAATAAAGTTGCATGGAAAAGAGAGGGGAGCGAATTCCGATACTCAGTTTTCTTCTCATATCATATTTGAAGTCAGGTCTCCAGAAGCGAATCTTAAAGAAAGTTTACATAACATATCTTATCGGACGTTGTACAAACAGGGCATTTCATCAAGGGCACCCAAAATAACAAATTCTGGTAAAGACTATAGACCTTCTTCAGCGAGAGATTGTATCAGTTGTGACTGCTTTTTGGTAAGCTTTTTAGGTACTTCAATGGTAAATCGCACATAGGCATCTCCTATGACAGTTTTCTTAAACTTATGAAACCCTAAGCCCTTCATCCTGATCCTGGTATTTGCCTGCGTTCCCGCTGGTACCTTGATTCTCCTGGTTTCACCGTCAGGAAGCTGAATATCTATTGATGTCCCCAGTGATGCCTGAGAAAAGGTAATCTTTTTCATTATATATAAGTCATCTCCATCCCTTGTAAGCAACGGATGAGGAACAATGGTAATCTTTATAAACAGATCTCCTTGCGGCCCACCGTTAGAACCGGGAAGACCCTTCCCTATAAGCCTGAGCTTTCTGCCGGTATCGATACCCTTCGGTATTTTCATGGTTATTTCACTCA
>CAYLXS010000011.1:0-23359 GCA_964387765.1 uncultured Syntrophaceae bacterium | reverse complement strand
GAATTGTAAGGACTGGTGACGAAGTTGAAATAGTGGGGATCAGGCCCACCTTTAAGACTGTGTGCACCGGCGTGGAAATGTTTCGCAAGACACTCGATGAGGGGAGAGCCGGTGATGATATTGGTATTCTTTTGAGGGGTACAAAGCGGGAAGATGTTGAGAGGGGCCAGGTTGTTGCCAAACCCGGTTCCATTACCCCCCATACGAAGTTCAAGGCCCAGGTGTATGTCCTTACGAAGGAGGAAGGCGGGAGGCATACGCCCTTCTTCAACGGTTACCGGCCACAGTTTTATTTCAGGACAACGGATGTGACGGGAATTGCCACTCTTCCTGAAGGAATTGAAATGGTAATGCCCGGTGATAATGTGGAAATATTGGCTGAGCTGATAACCCCCATTGCCATGGAGGATAAGCTGAGATTTGCTATCCGTGAGGGCGGCAGGACTGTAGGGGCCGGTGTCGTCAGCGAAATTATAGAATAAAGAGCTGATAGTCAATAGAGGGTTAGATGGAAAATCAAAAGATAAGAATTCGTCTCAAGGCTTATGATTATAAGTTGCTTGACAGGTCGGCGCAAGACATTGTGGAATCTGCGAAAAGAACAGGAGCGCGTGTTGCGGGTCCGATTCCCCTTCCGACAGTGATAAATAAATATTGTGTGAATAGATCCCCCAATGTTGATAAGAAGTCCAGAGAGCAATTTGAAATCAGAACGCATAAAAGGCTTATCGATATCATGGAGCCGACGCAGGCAACTGTAGATACATTGATGAAGCTTGATCTTTCGGCCGGCGTTGATGTGGAAATAAAGTTATAGGCCTGGTGAATAGTGAGGAGATGATCTTTTAAACTGCATCTCCTCATTTTTTGTCAAAAAAGTGCATGGGAAATCGTAGATGTTATGAAAAAGGGATTGATAGGCAAAAAATTAGGTATGACACAAATATTCTGGAATGATGGCTCTGTTATTCCTGTTACTGCTATTGAAGCCGGGCCGTGTGTTGTCATACAGAAGAAAACCAGTGAAGTAGACGGATATGGTGCTCTACAGCTCGGGTTTGATCGGGTAAAAGAAAAGGGGGTTAATAAACCCCTCAAAGGGCATTTTAAAAAAGCCGATAAGGGATATTTCAGAGTTCTCAAAGAGTTCAGACTTGAGTTTCCTAATGATTATGAAGTGGGCTCAGAGCTGAAAGCCGATATCTTCAAGGTGGGCGACTATATAGATGTGGTTGGGACTACCAGAGGCAGGGGGTTTGCCGGTGTGGTGAAGAGATACGGGTTTCGTGGAGGGCCTGGCGGCCATGGCTCAATGTTTCACAGGGCGCCAGGATCCATAGGAGCCAGTGCATCGCCTTCCAGGGTTTTTAAGGGAAAGAAAATGCCAGGGCATATGGGCAACCGCAGGCAGACAGTGCAAAACTTGATGGTGGTGGGTATAAGGCCGGAGCAAAATCTTATTCTGGTAAAAGGATCTGTTCCCAGCAGTAAGAATGGTATTGTCTTAATTAAGGATTCTATTAAAATATAAGGATATTGAGTGGTAGAAAATGCCGGTTCTGAATGTATATGATATAGAAAAAACCAAAATGGCCGAATTGGAGCTAAACGATCTTGTCTTCGGTGTTGAGGTCAATGAGCACATACTTTACGAAGTTGTGAAGATGCAGCTTGCGTGTAGAAGACAGGGGACCGCCTCCACAAAGGGCAGAAGTGATGTACGTGGTGGTGGAAGGAAACCCTGGCGTCAGAAGGGAACAGGAAGAGCGAGAGCCGGTACTATACGGTCTCCCCTCTGGAGAGGTGGCGGGATTGTGTTTGGTCCGAGACCCAGAGATTATTCTTACAAGGTTCCGAAGAAGGTAAGGAAAGCCGCTCTGAAGTCCGCGTTAAGTATGAAGGTTAAAGAGGGTAGTGTAACGATACTCAAGAGCTTTCCCATGGACGAGATAAAGACAAAGAGATTTCAAGAAGTTCTTGACAGGTTTGAGCTTGGGAAGACCCTCTTTGTGCTGGGTGAGAGGAATGCCATCCTGGAAAAATCTTCTAAGAATATCAAAGATGTGAAGATGATGCGATCAGAAGGTATCAATGTGTATGATCTGCTCAAGTACGATAATCTTGTTCTTCTGGAACCCTCTGTAAAAAAGATAGAAGGGGCATTGTTGTCATAATGAATATATATTCCGTCATAAAAAAGCCGCTTGTTACGGAAAAGAGTACTATTGCCAGAGATGAAGAGAATAAATATTGCTTCGAGGTAGATCGAGGGGCAACAAAGATAGATATACGTAATGCCGTTGAAAAGATATTCAAAGTCAGGGTGGTAAATATTCATACTGTAAATGTAGTTGGCAAAAAGAAAAGAGTGGGAAAAATTGCCGGCAGAAAACGTAGCTGGAAAAAAGCCGTGATCACCCTCGCTTCCGGTAGCTCGATTGAGGTTTATGAGGGAGTGTAAGGAAAAGGGGTCTTGAAAAAGAAATGGCACTGAAAACATATAAACCAACATCACCGGGAAGGAGATTCCAGACAGGATCTACCTTTGAGGAAATAACGAAAGCAAAGCCTGAGAAGAGCCTTGTAAAGCCACTGAAGAAAACTGGTGGGCGGAACAATCTGGGGCGAATAACGAGCAGGCATATCGGGGGAGGTCATAAAAGAAAGTTCAGGGTCGTAGACTTCAGGCGTAATAAGATAAATATTCCTGCCAAAGTGGCGGCTATTGAGTATGACCCGAGTCGTTCTGCGAGGATAGCGCTTCTCCATTACAGCGATGGGGAGAAGAAATATATACTTGCTCCGTTAGGCCTTAAAGTGGGTGACACCGTAATTAGTGGGGAGAAAGAGGATATAAAGACAGGCAACACAATTCCGCTGAAGAACATACCCCTGGGTTCTCTTATCCATAATCTTGAGCTCAAGATAGGTAAGGGAGGGCAGATGATTCGCAGTGCAGGGTCCTATGGCCAGCTTATGGCAAAAGAGGGTTCCTATGCCCAGGTTCGATTGCCTTCGGGAGAAGTCCGGAGAATCCTGATGGAGTGTAAGGCAACAATAGGGCAAATCGGTAACATTGATCACGAAAACCTGAGTATTGGAAAGGCGGGGCGGACAAGGTGGCTGGGCAGGAGGCCCAAGGTTCGAGGAGTAGTTATGAATCCCGTTGACCATCCAATGGGTGGTGGTGAAGGCAAGTCATCTGGCGGCAGACATCCATGTACCCCGTGGGGAGTGCCCACCAAAGGTTACAAGACGAGGAAGAACAGGAATTCTGACAAATATATTGTGAAGAAAAGAGGTTAGGGTGTGGCTCGTTCAATAAAAAAAGGTCCTTATATTAATGAGAAGCTTCTTAAAAAGGTGCGGTTGGCAGAGGCTGCAAGAAGCAGGACGGTAATAAAGACGTGGTCCCGCCGTTCCATGATTGTTCCCGATTTAGTAGGTCATACGTTTGCGGTACACAATGGAAAGAAATTTATTCCTGTATACGTGACTGAAGATATGGTTGGACACAAGCTGGGTGAATTTTCGCCAACGAGGACTTTTTACAGTCATGCTGGAGACAGAAAAACAAGATTGAAAAAGAGATAGTCAGAATCAGTGTGTGGAGTTTTGTGACAAATGGAAACGAAAGCTGTTGTTAAACATGTTCGGATATCACCGCAGAAGGCAAGGCTGGTGGTTGATCTGATAAGAGGGAAAAAAGCTGAAGATGCGGATACTATGCTTAGCTTTACACATAAAAAGGCCGCGGACATCGTCAGAAAGGTTTTGAAATCCGCGATGGCTAATGCGGTCCAGAATCCCAACATAGATGAAAATATACTTTATGTGGAAAAGATATTTGTAGATCAGGGCCCTTCGCTGAAGAGGTGGAGGGCAAGGGCACAGGGAAGAGCTGCTCCCATAAAGAAAAGAACAAGTCATATAACGGTCGTGCTTGGTGAACGGTAATCTGTAAGGAGGTGAAGGTTTGGGACAAAAGGTAAACCCAATTGGTTTCAGATTAGGTATTAATAAAACTTGGAGTTCAAAGTGGTTCGCGGAGCGAAACTACAGTAAGTTGCTTCATGAAGATTTGCGGGTCAGAAAGCATATAAAGAATAAATTCTTTCACGCAGGTATATCCAGAATAGAAATTGAAAGAGCTTCCGACAAGGCCAAGATTAATATATATACGGCGCGTCCCGGTATCATCATCGGCAGGAAAGGTACGGAAATAGAGAAGGTAAAGAAAGACATTGAAAAAATCATGACAGGGGATGTCATCGTAAATATACTGGAGGTACGCAAGCCGGAGACAGATGCCCAACTTGTAGCCGAGAATATCGCCTTACAGCTTGTGAGAAGAGTAAATTTCAGGCGGGCTATGAAAAGAAGCGTTACCACAGCCATGAGGTTTGGTGTCAAGGGTATCAGAGTGGCCTGCGCAGGGAGATTGGGTGGCGCGGAAATGGCCAGGAAAGAATGGTATAGAGAGGGCAGAGTTCCACTCCATACGTTAAGAGCGGATATTGATTATGGTTTTGCAGAGGCCCGGACGACCTATGGGATCATAGGAGTCAAGGTTTTGATATTTAATGGCGAGGTTTTGCCGGACAAGAAAAGCAGTCAGGAATAGGATCGTTATGTTAGCGCCGAAAAGAGTAAAATACAGAAAGTTGCAGAAGGGTCGCATAAAGGGCAGTGCCCATAGGGCAATCAAGGTAGACTTCGGTGAATATGGACTCCAGGCAATGGAAAGCGGTCGGGTTACAGCGCGGCAAATCGAAGCGGCCCGTATTGCTATAACCCGTCATGTGAAGCGTGGCGGCAAGATATGGATACGTATCTTTCCCCATAAATCGGTAACAAAGAAACCGGCAGAGACTCGTATGGGAAAAGGTAAGGGGGCTCCTGAAGAGTGGGTTGCCATAGTCAAAAAAGGCGCGGTCCTCTATGAAATGGAGGGAGTCTCGAAAGATGTTGCCCGCGAGGCATTGAGGTTGGCATCGCACAAACTTCCTGTAGCGACCAGATTTCTTTCCAGGGAGATATTTGATGAAAATTAAAGAAATCAGAGACCTTAGTGTGGATGAGTTAAAAGAAAAGGAAAAGAGTTTTCTTGAAGAGCTCTTCAAACTTCGCGTCAGGTTTGCAACAGGACAGCTGGAGTCTCCCTCTGTGATAAAGGGTGTGAAGAGGGATGTGGCCCGTGTAAAAACTGTTCTCAGGGAAAGAGGAGACCAGAGGTAATATGAATAGCAGGAGTAACAAGAGAAGTATACAAGGGATGGTGGTAAGCGACAAGATGGACAAGACGGTTGTTGTCTTGACGAAACGGCTGGTCAAACATCCCAAATTTTATAAATATATAAAGAGGCATGTAAAATACAAGGCCCATGACAGGGAAAACAAATGTGGGTTGGGGGATAAGGTATTGATTGTTGAATCACGCCCTTTCAGTAAAGAGAAGAGATGGAGGGTGTACGAGATATTGGAGAAGGCGAAATAACGGGAGTGTAGTGGTGGAGTTTTTGTTATGATACAGATGCAAACCTTTTTAAGAGTAGCGGATAACTCCGGAGCCAGGAAGGTCTGTTGTATAAAGGTTCTTGGTGGTTCGAAGAGGAGATATGCTCACGTGGGAGATGTTATTGTGGTTTCTGTCAAGGAGGCTATTCCCAACTCGAAGGTGAAGAAGGGAGATGTGCTGAAGGCCGTTGTCGTGAGAACGAAGAAGGAAATTGGCCGGAACGATGGGTCATATCTCAGGTTTGACGAGAATTCTGCTGTTCTGATAAATGATCAGCTTGAACCGCTTGGCACAAGGATATTCGGACCAGTAGCCAGGGAACTTAGGGCGAAAGAGTTTATGAAGATAGTTTCCCTTGCTCCGGAAGTAATATAAGAGAGTGAAAGTTTTAGAGTTTTGGAGATGCAGCGGATGCATATAAAGAAAAATGATATGGTAAAAGTAATAGCCGGTAGAGAGAAGGGAAAAACCGGTAAGGTGCTCAATGTTGTCAGAGAAAAAAATCGTGTTGTGATCGAAAAAACGAATCTGATAAAAAAACACCAGAAACCCGATGCGACCGGGAAGGGTGGAATAGTGGAAAAGGAAGCCCCCCTTCATGTATCCAATGTCATGCTTATATGTAGTAAATGTAATACCGGCGTAAGAATAGGGTACAAGGTGCTTGAAGATGGTAAAAAGGTGCGTATCTGTAAAAAATGCCAAGAGCTATTGGATGAATAAACCGGGAGAAAACAGATGGCAAGATTAAGAAAATATTACAAAGAAGAAGTGACTCCCGCGTTAATCAAGGAACTTGGATATAAGAACCCTATGCAGGTTCCCAGGCTTGAAAAAATCGTGGTTAATATGGGCCTGGGTGAGGCGATACAGAATATCAAGATACTAGATAATGCTGTTTCGGAACTTGCCATGATTGTGGGTCAGAGGCCTGTTGTTACCAAGGCGAGGAAATCGATTGCCACCTTTAAACTGCGTGAGGGAATGTCAATAGGGTGTATGGTAACCTTGCGGCAGGAAAAGATGTATGAATTTCTTGACAGGCTTGTCAATGTTGCCATTCCAAGGATCAGAGACTTCAGAGGTATTTCGCCGAAGTCATTTGATGGCAGGGGGAATTTTTCTATGGGAATTCATGAACATTACATTTTTACCGAGATTGACTATGATAAGATCGAAAAAGTCAAAGGGATGAATATAACTATTGTCACGACGGCTGAAACAGACGACGAGGCAAGGCAACTTTTAAAATTAATGGGTGTTCCATTTCGTAATTAGGGAGGAACGGGTGTGGCAAAGAAATCCTTGATAGCAAAAGCCAGGGCGAAGAAGAAATTCCCCGTCAGGGAGTATAATCGTTGTCCGTTGTGCGGAAGGCCTCGTGCTTATTACAGGAAATTTGATATGTGCAGGATATGTCTGAGAAAACGTTCCCTTAATGGAGAGCTTCCGGGCGTTGTAAAATCAAGCTGGTAAAGGAGAATCAAGATGGGAATGACCGATCCTGTTGCCGATATGTTGACAAGAATCAGAAACGCGAATCGCATGAAGTTCAAAAATGTGAACGTGTTGTTGTCGAGGATGAACTTAAACCTAGGGAAGGTGTTAAAAGACACGGGATATATAAACGGGTTCGATGTCAGAAAAGGCGACAAGAAGGCACATGGTATGTTGAGGATACATCTGAAATATTCAGGCGTAAAGGACTGTGTAATAACAGATATACAAAGGGTGAGCAAACCAGGCAGGAGAATATATTCAGGCAGTCAGGATATTCCCAGAGTTTTGAATGGATATGGGGTGGCTATTCTTTCGACTTCCAGGGGGATCATGTCTGATAAACAGGCGCGGAATTTGAATGTGGGTGGTGAAATTCTCTGCAATGTGTGGTGAAAAGCGCTGGCGGATAAGATAGGGCAGGAGATTTATTAATGTCGAGAATTGGCAAGAAACCGATAGAGGTTCCTGATGGTGTAAAGATCAGGCGGGATGATTCCATAATAATAGTAGAGGGTCCCATGGGAAGTCTTTCCGGGAAAATCCCGGAGGGAGTTGAAGCTGTTTTAGAGGGGAATGTGATCCTTGTAAATCCAAGGTCTGATGATAGAGTGGGAAGATCGCTGCATGGTCTTATAAGAACGCTTGTTGCCAACATGGTGACAGGTGTGAACAAAGGATTCGAAAAGTCTCTGGAGATAGTTGGAGTCGGATACCGTGGGCAGGTAGCGGGTGACATCCTCAAGCTGTCTATAGGATACTCTAATCTTGTGGAATATAAAATACCAGAGGGGATAACCATCAAGGTTGACAAGCAGGTAAATATGGTGGTTTCAGGTATAGATAAGGAACTTGTCGGCAGAACTGCATCAGAAATACGAAATTTGAAGAAACCCGAACCTTATAAGGGGAAGGGAATTAGATATGCGGGCGAATATGTGAGAAAGAAAGTAGGGAAGTCTGCAGGGGCATAAATCGGATCTTGAATTTTTGCGAAGTTGTCAAAATTATTGCAGGAGACTTGTTGTGGTATCGATAAAGAGATTGAAAAGGATCAGAGAAAGACGTGAGAAGAGAGTCAGGAGCAAGATCTTTGGCACAGAAGCGCGGCCGCGTCTCTCGGTCTTTCGCAGTTCCAGGTATATATATGTTCAGGCAATTGCCGACGATGTAGGAAAAACTCTGGCTCAGGCATCGACTCTGGATAAAGAGCTTAAGGGAAATTTGATTGGTCTTAAAAAGGTTGAAGCGGCCAGAGAGGTCGGAAAACTGATGGCAAAAAACTTGTTATCAAAAGGCATAAAAGAAGCCATTTTTGATAGAGGCAGATTTCTCTATCATGGAAGGGTGAAGTCTCTTGCCGAAGGTGTAAGGGAAACGGGCTTAAAACTATAAATTTTTGGATCTGGATAAGGGAGATATGGAAGAAAGCGAACTTCTTGATAAGGTGATAAAGATCAAACGAACTGCCAAAGTGGTAAAAGGTGGCAGGAGATTTAGATTCAGCGCCATAGTGGCAGTTGGTGATGGAGCCGGCTCTGTTGGTATAGGATTGGGGAAGGCTCACGAAGTTCCTGAAGCTATCAGAAAGGGTATGGAGATGGCAAAAGGGAACATCGTTAAAGTATCTATTGAGGATGGGACTATACCCCATAAGATTATAGGGCATTACGGAGCTGGCAGAGTTCTTTTAAAGCCCGCCTCTAAAGGTACGGGTCTTATAGCCGGAGGCGCTGTCAGGGCTATCCTGGAAGTAGCGGGAGTCCAGGACGTGTTGACTAAATGCTTAGGTTCGCACAATCCCCATAATCTTGTTAAGGCAACGATGGATGGGCTTAAAAGTTTGAGAAGTCCTGCACAGATAGCCGCGCTGCGGGGAAAAGATTTAACCGAACTCTAAAGATATACTATTGAGGAACTGGTCGTGAAACAACTTAAGATCAAACTTGTCAAAAGTTCCATAGGAAGACCTGAAAAACAGAGAAAAATACTCCGTGGAATGGGGCTTGGTAAGTTAAACAAAACAGTTTATTTGAAGAACAACCCGGAAATAAGAGGTATGGTCAGCAAGGTTTCGCACCTAGTTTCCGCGGAAGAATGTGAGATGGATGTATGAAGTTGAACGAATTAAGACCTGCAAATGGGTCTACTAAGACGAGAAAGAGAGTGGGACGTGGCGATGGTTCAGGCCACGGAGGAACATCCTGCAGGGGTTCGAAGGGTCAGAACGCCCGTTCGGGTGGAGGTGTCAGAATTGGATTCGAGGGTGGGCAGATGCCTCTTACGAGAAGGCTGCCGAAAAGGGGATTTTACAACAGGTTCCGGAAAGATATTGTTATTGTTAATATCGGCCAGTTGAACGCATTCCCGAAGGATTCGGTCGTTGATGCGGATGCCCTGGTAACGAAAGGCATTGTTAAAAGCAGTGGTGATGGAATAAAGGTGCTTGGCAATGGAAGTATAGACTATCCATTAACATTGAGAGTGAGTGGTATAAGCTGCGGCGCAAGGGAAAAGATAGAGGCTTCAGGCGGTATGATAGAGGTTGTTTAATGATAGGTGGCTTTAAGAACATAACAAAGATCCCGGAACTGCAGAAAAAGATACTGTTTACTTTCTTTCTCCTTGCCGTTTACAGAATAGGCGCGCATGTACCCACACCTGGTATAGACACACAGGCTCTTGCCGCATTTTTTGAACAGGCGAGGAACTCTCTTCTCGGACTCTTTGACATGTTTGCGGGGGGTGCTCTCAGCAGACTCTCTGTTTTTGCCCTGGGAATTATGCCCTATATCAGTGCATCCATTATCCTTCAGCTGCTGACGGTTGCCGTTCCTCACCTCGAAAAGTTGTCTAAAGAGGGGGACGCTGGCAGAAGAAAGATAACCCAGTATACGAGATATGGCACAGTTTTTCTGAGTATCATACAGGGGTTTGGAATAGCTGTAGGCTTAGAGAACATGGCAGGTCCTTCGGGTTTGTCGGTTGTTATAGAGCCTGGATGGGCTTTTCGCCTAATGACGGTTATTACACTGACGGCAGGCACGTCGTTTATCATGTGGCTGGGAGAGACAATTACGGAGAAGGGGATCGGGAACGGAATATCTCTGATTATTTTTGCGGGTATCGTATGCAGGGGGCCGGCCGCTGTGGTGAACACCTTCCGACTGTTGTCGACGGGTGAGATGGGGATATTCTTTGTCGTGCTTCTCCTCGTGATGATGATTGGTGTTGTGGGTGTGATCGTATTTGTCGAGAGCGCGCAGCGGAGGATCCCTGTACAGTACGCTAAAAGAGTTGTCGGAAGGAAAATGTATGGCGGTCAGACAACGCACCTGCCTCTGAAAGTTAATACTGCTGGTGTTATTCCCCCGATTTTTGCTTCATCCATCATCATGTTTCCCGCCACCATTGCCAATTTTATTCCGCATCCGTGGATGAAAATAGTGGCAGGGTTCCTGATGCCCGGCAGATTTGTTTATGAGTTGCTTTATGTCGTGCTTATAGTATTCTTCTGCTATTTTTATACGGCTGTTACATTCAACCCGGTGAATGTTGCCGACAATATGAAAAAGAATGGCGGTTACGTACCGGGCATACGACCTGGTAAGAAGACTGCTGAGTATATAGACAGTGTCCTGACGAGACTTACCTTCAGCGGAGCCATATATGTATCCGCTGTTTGCGTCCTGCCGAGTATCCTTATAAGTCGGTTTAATGTTCCTTTTTATTTCGGGGGTACAGCACTCCTTATTGTTGTCGGAGTTGCCCTTGACACTGCCGGCCAGATAGAAACCCACATGCTTACCAGGCAGTACGAGGGATTTATGAAAAAAGGCAGAATAAGCAGAAGGCGTTAAAGTCCCGACATGTCAGGATTGTGCCTGAGGGCACTTGCGGAGAAATGATCAGATGGCTAAAGAAGACGCTATAATTGTTGAAGGAACGGTGCTGGAACCATTGCCGAATGCAATGTTTCGTGTTGAGCTTGAAAATGGTCATCGTGTTCTGGCTCATATCTCAGGGAAGATGAGAATGCATTTTATCAAGATATTGCCGGGAGACAGGGTAACAATAGAATTATCGCCTTATGACCTGACCCGGGGCAGGATTACATATCGGTCGAAATAAGACGGAAATGGAGTGTGAGGACAGTGAAAGTAAGAGCATCTGTTAAAAAGATATGTGTTAAGTGTAAGATTATAAAGAGACGTGGTGTTGTAAGGGTCATATGCGAAAACCCTAAGCATAAACAGCGCCAGGGATAAACAGCGGGAGGTTTCAAGGTGGCAAGAATCGCAGGAGTTGATTTACCCAAGAACAAAAGAATGGAAATAGCTCTGACCTACATATATGGCATAGGGAGGTCCAAGTCTAAGGAGATTCTTGAAAAGGCCGGGATCGATCTTGATACAAGGACAGACAATCTTCTTGATGAGCAGATGACTGCCATAAGGGACATTATAGATAAGGATTGCAAGGTTGAAGGCGATCTCAAGAGAGATATTACCATGTCTATAAAACGTCTCATGGATATAGGGACTTACAGGGGTTTGAGGCATAGAAAAGGCCTTCCTGTGAGGGGTCAGAGGACATCTACCAATGCGAGAACGAGAAAAGGTCCGAGAAGAGCTGTTGGGGGAAAGAGAAGGTAATAATATCAGAGTCTGCTATTAGGCGGGCTCTATGCTTGGAGGAGAAATGGCTCGACCAAAAAAGAGAAATGTAAAGAAAAAGGAAAAAAAGAATATTTCTGACGGGATTGCCCATATTCAATCAACTTTTAATAATACCATAGTCACCATTACGGATTTGAGCGGCAATGTGATCGCTTGGTCTTCGGGTGGTGGACAGGGATTTAAAGGTTCAAGAAAGAGCACTCCCTTCGCCGCGCAGTTAACCGCCACGGATGCTGTCAAGAAGGCGCAGGTGCATGGACTGAGAAACGTGCAGGTATTTATAAAAGGGCCTGGTTCGGGGAGAGAATCGGCGCTCAGGGCGTTGCAGGCGGCTGGTTTGAACATAAGTCTTATCAGGGATGTGACGCCGATTCCCCACAACGGTTGTCGTCCGCCGAAAAGAAGGAGAGTTTAGATTACCAGTCCTGACTGAATTATATATTAGGGGAGGAGTATTTTGGCAAGATATAGAGGATCTTTATGCAGGTTATGCCGGGCTGAGGGCGTGAAGCTGTTTCTGAAGGGAGACAGGTGTTATAGCGACAAATGTTCCTTTGAACGGAGGAGTTATATACCGGGAGAACATGGACAGATTAAATTCAGGCGAAAGGCATCCGATTACGGCATCCAGTTAAGGGAAAAGCAAAAGCTCAAGAGAACATTCGGGCTTCTTGAGAAATCATTTAAAGGCTGTTTCGAAAAAGCTGAGAGACAGAAGGGTGTGACGGGTGCGAATCTGTTGCTTCTGCTGGAGAGAAGGCTGGACAATATGGTGTACAGGCTGGGTTTCGCTAGCTCCAGGGGTGAGGCCAGACAGCTTGTAAGACACAATCATTTTCTGGTGAATGATAAAAAGGTAAATATACCTTCGTGTCTGATCAAGATCGGTGACAAGATACAGGTTAAGGAAAAAAGCAGAAAGGTTGCCACTATAGTCGATGCTGTAGGGACCGTTGCCAGGCGTGGTGTACCCGAATGGCTGGATCTGGATAAAGATAACTTTGCCGGTGTTGTAAAAGCGCTGCCTACTCGGGAAGAGCTGACTATGCCTGTCCAGGAGCAGTTAGTAGTCGAGTTTTACTCTAAGTAAAAAGTTTTATATGAGGAACTAACAATATGGAAAGAAACTGGCGCAACCTTATAAAATCAAAACGAATAGAGATTGACGAAAAGACCCATACATCGTTTTATGGTGAATTTACATGCGAGCCCTTGGAAAAGGGATTTGGTATTACGCTGGGGAACGCTCTTAGGAGAGTGATTCTTTCTTCCATTTACGGTGCAGCAATTACATCTGTAAAATTTGATGGAGTGCTTCATGAATTTTCAGCTATCTCCGGCGTTAAAGAGGATGTCTCTGATATTATCTTGAACCTGAAAGGGGTCCGGCTGAAGCTACACGAAGATGGGCCCAGAACTCTTCATATTGACGCTTCTGGAGGGGATGTTAAAGCGGGAGATATTGTCACAGATGAAACGGTTGATGTCCTCAACCCCGATCACCACTTGGCGACTCTTTCGGATGGGGCGGTGTTCAAGGCCGAGTTAGTGGCTGATATGGGGAAAGGGTATGCCCCCGCCAGTAAAGAGACAGACATAGAACAGCCTGCGGGAACAATCAATATTGATGCCATGTTCTCCCCCATCAAGAAGGTCGCGTATACGGTTTCCAACGCCCGTGTTGGTCATATAACAGATTATGATAAGCTGATACTTGAAACCTGGACAGACGGCAGTATCCTGCCCGAGGATGCTATTGCCTATGCGGCCAAGAGCTTAAAAGAACAGCTGAATGTGTTTATCAACTTTGATGAACAGGAGGAAGTAGAGGAACCGGAAGAGCCCTTAGAAACAGCAGAAGATGATATTAGTGAGAACCTGCTTAAGGGGGTTGATGACCTGGAGCTCTCTGTAAGGTCGGCCAATTGTCTGAAAAATGCCGGCATTCAATACATAGGAGAACTTGTCCAGAAGACAGAAGCAGAAATGCTCAAGACACAGAACTTCGGAAGAAAATCTTTGAATGAAATAAAAGATATACTTGCCGAAATGGGACTCAGCCTTGGTAGCAAGGTGGATTTTCACCCTCCCGGCATGGATGATGAGGGTGCGAAAGAATAATATTTAAAGGGGTAATGCTCAATGCGTCACAGGAAAGCCGGAAGGAAACTTGGCAGAACATCGAGTCACAGGAGGGCCATGATGAGGAATCTCGTGACCTCTCTTCTGGAGCATGAGAAGATCATCACAACCGATGCGAAGGCCAAGGAATTGAGAGGCGTTGCCGATAAGATGATAACTCTGGGCAAGAGGGGAACTCTTCATGCGAGGAGACAGGCACTGTCTTTTATAAGAAGCAGCCAGGTTACAAAAAAAGTATTTGAGGAGTTATCATCCCGGTACGTTGAAAGGGCTGGTGGATATACAAGGATAGTCAAAATAGGTAACAGAGAAGGTGATGATGCCCTTCTCTCCATGATAGAATTAATGCCGGCGGAAGAGAAGAAGAAAAGTACAAAAAAGAGAAAAGCCGCTAAATAGCAATAACATAAGTTGGTTTTGCTGGTTTTAAAGGGCAGGGGATCCTGCCCTTTTTTTATTTCTTGATTTTTCCACGAGAGTAGCTATAATCAATCTCACTATTTCTGATAGAGGTCTTTTCATACGGATTTTAACGATGACAGGGAGGCTATGAGTCATGGGAGAAGAGAAAATTGGCGAGGTAATGAAGTTTTTTGCGAAGCCCAGCGTCGCAGCGGTCAAGATTACATCGGGAGAATTGCTGATAGGTGATACGGTTAAATTTACCGGGCATACCACGGATTTTGAAGACAGAATTGGCTCAATGGAAATTGATAACAAACAGATAGAAAAGGCGACAGTGGGTGATTATATAGGTATCAAGATTTCTGACCGTGTTCGCCCTGGGGATGAGATGTTCAAGATTATTCCGGAGTAATTCTAATCCTGTTAAGAGGAACGTTTTTCGATCAGACATGGATTGAATCCCCGGTGATTGATCTATGCGATAGGAAGTTTTGAGGGCCATGGGTTATAGTATAAATCCCATGGCCTTTTTGTTTGGAGCGTGTGCATGCAGAACCCTCTCTCGTATCTGGAAGGATTGAAACAAAAGGGGATCAATTTAGGTCTTGGACCCATATCCAGGCTTCTCAAGAGTCTTGGAAATCCCCAGAATGAATATAAGGCGATCCTGATAGGGGGGACCAATGGCAAGGGGTCTACCGCGGCGATGCTCTCTTCCATATTAGCCCAGGAAGGCATGAATGTTGGGCTCTACACTTCCCCGCACCTGTGCGATTTCAGGGAACGGATAAGGGTCAATAACGAAATGATCCCGGAGGATACGCTTTATACACTCATAGATAAAGTGCGGGAGGAGATCAGGGAGAACATTACCTATTTCGAATTTGCCACTGCCCTGGCATTGCTGTACTTTTCTCTGTGTAAGGTGGATATCGCGGTTGTTGAAGTGGGTATGGGGGGGAGACTCGATGCTACAAACCTTGTTTCTCCCATGGTCTCCATAATAACCAATATTTCCATGGAACATCAGAAATATCTGGGCAATGACCTGGAATCGATTGCCGGCGAAAAAGGAGGAATCATAAAGAAAGGAGGGGTATGTGTAACTGCTGTCAGCAGACGAAAAGCCATCGATACCCTTGAAAAAATTTGTCGTCAGAGGGAGGCTGTGCTCTATAGAATCGGCAGGGATATAAGAGTCAGGAGCTCTGGGCGGGCAAGTTTTTCCTACTATGGAATTAATAAGCGCTACAGTGGCCTCAATATTTCTCTTTCCGGCAAACACCAGATTAAAAACGCTGCCCTGGCCCTTGCGGCCATTGAAATCCTGACGGCAAAAGGTGTAGGAATCAACGATACATCCGTGGTAGAGGGATTAAGAGATGCCCGGTGGGAGGGGCGTCTGGAACTTATCTCGCGTGATCCCCGAATTGTCTTAGATGGCGCACATAATCCCGCAGGTATTTCGTCTTTGTGCAACGCCCTGGTGACAGACTTTTCTTACCGAAGATTGATAGTCGTATTCGGTGTACTTCGTGATAAGGACTACTCCCGGATGTTGAAGCGATTACTTCCCCTGGCGGATAAAATTGTACTTACGAGACCGAAAGAAGAACGAGCCGCGCGTACAGAGGATTTATTGCCGGTCGCTTCACTGTATCATGGTCATATTGAGGTCGTAGACGATTCGGCAGAGGCCCTTGCCAGGGCCCGTTCTCTTGCCGGTGCGGACGATCTTGTGTGCGTCACCGGTTCACTCTATCTTGTAGGGGAAATAAAAAAACACCTGTGTTTTGGCCTTCCGAAAAACAGGTTTGTGTGATAGTAAATCAGCTTTCTGTATATCTTGTCTGAGGGGATGCCTTGTGAAAAAAGGATGTATACTGATTTTCACGTTAATGTTTTTGTTTTTGTGTGGGAAGGCTTCCCTCGCTTCTGTACCGGATATGCCGAAACGGGTGGATATAGAAGCGGATAGCCTGGCATATGATAAAGATACCGAAACATATCGGGCCCGTGGCAATGTTATTATTTCTTTTGAGGGTGGTTTTATTAAGGCCGATGATGTCAAATTGGGCAGGTTGAAGAATGAAGCGACGGCCGAGGGACATGTATTCATAAAGAGTGGCAAGGATATCCTTGAAGGAGAAAAAGCCCAGTTTAATATTGCCGACGAGACCGGAATCATATCCGACGGAAAGGTGTTTTTTGACAAGAATCACCTTTACCTGAGAGGAGAAACAATTGAGAAGACGGGCGACGCGTCCTATTTCCTGAAGGAGGGCCAGGCAACAACCTGTGACGGTGAGGACCCCGACTGGATGTTTACCGGCAGAGAGGTGGAAGTTACCGTTGATGGATATGGAACTATTAAACATGGTACCTTCCAGGTAAAAGGTATCCCCATTTTTTATCTCCCCTACATGATATTTCCTGCCAAGACCACCCGGCAGACGGGCCTGCTGTTTCCCCGTATCGCCTATTCGCGTGACAAACTAGGCTGGGATGTTGGAATTCCCTTTTACTGGGCGATTTCAGAGAATGCCGACGCGACCTTTTATCAGCGCTATATGGACAAGAGGGGCTTCCAGGAGGGAGCGGAACTGCGATATATTATTGGTGAAGATTCGCATGGCACACTGTATGGCGATTATCTCAATGATACCATGGATGTATCGGAGACCGAAGGGGTTGCCACTCTGCACAGGGACTGGAAAGAAAGCAATAAACGGTGGTCGTATTATCTGGATCATGAAACAATATTCAGTCCGGGCTTTTACCTGAAGACAGACATAAAGAGGGTGTCGGACCGGTGGTACTTCAGGGACTTCGATTCATATAACTACTATATATCGCATTACAGGGAGAATGACACCCGCCTGTTTAACGGAGTTTCGTTCGATGGCGACAAGTCCCTGACTGCGCTGCCCTCAACAGTCCGTCTCGTAAAGGACTGGAGCCTGTTTAACGCGACCGCCCTTGTCGAATATACGGATAATTTCCAGAGCTGGTCTAACGACGAGACACTGCAAAAATATCCGGAGGTTACATTTACCGGAATAAAGCAGCCCATTTATAATTCCCCCATCGATTTTGAGCTGGCATCGTCGTATGGTCATTATTACCGGACCACAGGATACCGGGGGGATGTCTTCGATGCATATCCGGTCTTTTCATGGCCCCTGAGTTTTGGTGATTATCTGGAATGTACTCCATCCCTGGGGTTGAGGGAGACAACGTGGGAGAGTTCGTACAGCGGTCTTGCCGCTGCGGGGAAGTTGGACAGGGATGGCAGCCGCGAACTGTACACCGCGGGAGCGACCCTTTCCAGTGAGGTACACAGGATCTTTAACGTAGGAGGAAAGGTTGTAGACAAGATACAGCACGGTATCAGACCGGAGGTGGAGTACTCATATATCCCATATGTGTATCAGGATGACAAGCCTGATTTTCTCAGTGAGATAGCGGAGACAAATACGATTACTTACTCCCTCATCAACACACTGATTGCCCGGTTGAAAGATGAGAGTGGGGGGGTTGCCTACAGGGAATTCCTCAAATTCAAGCTGAGCCAAGCTTACGATATCAGGGAAGCAAGAAGAGATACCAGCGGATCTTTGCAACCCAGGAGACCGTTCGGCAATGTAAGCGCGGAGCTTGATTTTGATCCCTTTCAGTATTTTTCGCTTGATGCCGACGCGCAGTTCGACGTCAATTCGGGTGAATGGAAAGAAATAAATTCTACCTTCGATATCAGTGACCCTCGTGGTGATTCTCTGACCACCGAATACCGGTATACGCAAAATTCAGTGGAGGAGATCAATCTCTCTTTCAAGGGAAAGGTAACCCGGTCCCTTGATCTGATGTATATTCTGAGGAAAGACGAACTCGGCAGCAAAACCCTTGAAGCTACTTATGCTATAAATTATCACAGACAGTGCTGGAGCACAGAGTTCAGGTATTCCGATTCACCTGACGACAGGAGCTTTATGGTGGTCTTTTCCCTCTATGGTCTTGGTAAAATCGGCAAATTGACAGGTGGGTTGCCGGAGTGGTAATAATTTTTTAGATTTTTCCTTGACAAATACGTCGTAATTACATATTCTCCGCCTCTTTGAGTTTAAGATATAGGTGAATTTATGAAGACATACAGTGCCAGGAAGGAAAGCGTTGAAAGAGGTTGGTATCTTGTTGACGCTGACGGCAAAGTAATGGGCAGGCTCGCTGCCGAGATTGCAAGACGTCTGCGAGGAAAGCACAAACCCGTCTATACCCCGCATATTGACACCGGGGATTTTATAGTTGTGGTAAACGCGGAAAAGATTGTCTTTACCGGCAAAAAGCTTACCGATAAGATCTACTATCATCACACCGGTTATCCGGGAGGGTTGAAATCGACAACAGCCGACAAGATGCTGGCGGGGAAGCCGGAAGAACTTTTGCTCAACACCGTCAGGGGGATGCTCCCGAAAAACAGTCTGGGGAGACAGATGCTGAAAAAGCTTAAAGTATACAAGGGTGATAAACACCCGCATAAGGCCCAGATGGTCAAACTGCTGGAAGTATAGATCAGGAGATAAGGAATGTCAGTGAAAAGTTATTATGCTACAGGTAAGAGAAAATCCTCGATAGCAAGGGTATGGATGAAAGAGGGAAATGGCACCTTCGTAGTCAATAGAAGGAATTTCGATGATTACTTTACCCGTGATATATTAAAAATATTGATTTTGCAGCCTCTCGATATAACCGATAAATCAGGCAAGTTTGATTTCTATGTCAATGTAAACGGAGGAGGGGACAGCGGCCAGGCGGGTGCTATCAGACATGGTATATCCAAGGCCCTCTTGGCGTATGATGAAGAATTAAAACCCGTTCTCAAGAAGGCTGGTTTTCTTACAAGAGATGCCCGGGTAAAGGAAAGGAAGAAATACGGCCAACCCGGTGCGAGAAAGAGATTTCAATATTCCAAGAGATAAAATCAGCAATACACAGAGGGGGCTATGGCCCCCTTTTTTATTTGGAGGCAGTTTTCGTGTTAAAAGTGGGTATATACGGAGCAAGCGGCTATACCGGTCAGGAGCTTTTAAGGCTTTTAATCGGTCATCCCGATACGGATGTTGTTACCATCACTTCGAGGAAATTCAAGGGGATTGCAGTTTCTGAAGTATATCCGGCATTTGCCGGCATTACAGATCTGAAATTTGCTGATTCGTCTCCGGAAAATCTTATATCCTCCTGTGAGGTTGTATTCCTCGCTCTTCCACACGGCAAGGCCATGAAAGTGGCGCCGGAATTTGTCGCGGCCGGCATGAAAGTTATAGACCTCAGTGCTGATTTCCGTTTGAGAGATGTGTCGATATATGAAGAATGGTACACAAGGCACACCTCTCCCGATCTGGTGCGAAAGGCCGTCTATGGACTCCCCGAGTTGTACAGAAATGAGCTGAAAGGGGCATGTTTTGTCGCCAACCCCGGTTGTTATCCTACCGGGATTATCCTGGGGGTTGCACCCCTGCTGAAAGATGGGTGCATCGATATCTTGTCGATTATAGCGGATTCAAAATCAGGTGCAAGCGGTATGGGGCGTGAGCCGGAACTTGGATCGCTTTTCTGTGAGGTGAACGAGGGCTTCAGGGCATATAAAATAGGGTCACACCGTCACACACCGGAGATAGAGCAGGAGCTTGGACGCATTGCGAATAAGGCCATAAAGATTTCCTTTACCCCCCATCTTGTACCGGCAAACAGAGGGATCCTCAATACAATATATGCCGATCTTCACAGTAATATATCCGAGTCTGAACTATTTGGTATCTATCAGGAATTTTACGGTGATGAGAAGTTTGTAAGAATATGCAAACCGGGCAGCCTGCCGAATATTTCTTCGGTCAGGGGTTCCAACAACTGTGATATAGGAATCGTTGCTGACGGACGCACAGGAAGGGTGGTCATAGTGTCAGCCATAGACAACCTGGTAAAAGGTGCTGCCGGCCAGGCGGTGCAGAACATGAATCTTATGTGTGGATTTTCGGAGGACGCAGGCCTGAATCATATATCCCTGTTTCCTTAAGGAACCTGTGACAGTTGTCGTAGAGTTGACTACCTGTCACTGATTGGAAGATTATACCATGAGCTTGAAACTGTATAATACCCTTACAAAGAAAAAAGAAGAATTCGTTCCCATCGAAGAGGGGAAAATAGGTATCTATGTCTGTGGAATCACCGCATACGACGTGTGCCATATCGGACATGCCAGGTCGGCGGTGGTTTTCGATGTTATTTACAGATATCTGAGATATAGAGACTACGAAGTAACCTATGTAAAGAATTTTACCGATGTTGATGACAAGATTATCGGGAAAGCAAATGCGGAAGGGACTGATATATATAGTATATCGGAAAGATATATAAAGGAACATAACGAAGATATGGATCGTCTTGGAGTGGTCAGGCCCACGGTAGCGCCCAAGGCGACTGAGAATATAAATGGGATGATCCGGCTTATAGGCACTCTTATGGAAAAGGGGCTTGCCTATGTTGTCGATGGCGATGTGTATTATTCGGTTGAAAAATTTGAAGGATACGGGAAGCTGTCAGGCAGGAATCTGGATGATATGCTGGCCGGCGCCAGAATCGATGTAGATGAAAAGAAAAAGAATCCCTTCGATTTTGTGCTATGGAAGTCCAGCAAAGAGGGAGAGCCCTGGTGGGACAGTCCCTGGGGAAGAGGCAGACCGGGATGGCATATAGAATGTTCTGTGATGAGCCAGAGATTCCTTGGAGACACCTTTGATATCCATGGTGGTGGTGAGGACCTGATATTTCCACACCACGAAAACGAGATAGCCCAGTCCGAGGGCGCCACGGGGAAACCCTTTGCAACTTACTGGATACACAATGGTTTTATAAAAATAAAAAGTGAAAAAATGTCAAAATCTCTCGGGAACACCCTTACCATAAAAGAGATATTGGCCGCCTACCACCCGGAAGTGCTAAGATTCTTTATTCTTCAGAGTCACTATAAAAGCTATATAGATTTTTCAGATGCATCCATCGCCGAAGCAAGAGTGAGCATGGGGAGATTTTATACCACGCTGAAGAACATAAAGGATGCCCTTAATGAAGAAGTGGACCTCTCTAACACTTCCGAAAAAGATCTTTCCGGAGAGGATGAAAAGGTGTTCAAAAAAGCGAGCACGCTTCCCGATAGATTCAAAGAGGCCATGGATGATGATTTTAACACAGCCATGGCAATGGGTTACATATTTGACACTATCCGAATTATAAATAGATACATCTCAAAAAATTCCGCGTCCACCAGAGAATCCCTTTTTGTCCTGAACGAGGCGAGGGAAAATATCAGAGAGGTGGGCAAGGTGATGGGGCTGTTCCTGGAAGATCCTGATGAATACTTCGAAAAAGACAAAGCGAGGGAAGCCAGAAAATCGGGTCTGGATGTAGAAGAGGTGAAACGGCTGATTGATGAGAGAAAAAGAGCAAGAGAATCCAAAGACTGGGACCGCGCCGATGAATTGAGAGACCTGCTGGCCGCCAGGGGAATCGTCCTCAAGGACACACCAACTTCCACCACATGGAAAGTGGAATAAGTAAACAGAGCCTTATTCTATGACTATATCCACGATCTCAAATTTTCTGAGACCCCCCGGAGCATTAACCTGAACTTCATCCCCTACTTCTTTTCTAAGAAGAGCCTTGCCTATGGGAGAAGTGACTGATATCTGATTCCGGCTCATATCGGATTCGAATGGGCCTACAAGCTGATAACGTGTTACTTCCCCTGTGCTGATCTCCTCTATTGTCACAGTTGTTCCGAAAACAACCCTGTCATCTGTCAGATCCTTCAGATCGATAACAGTTGACGTGGCAAGATTGTTCTCTATCTCCTGAAGCTTCCCCTGGATAAATGACTGTTTTTCCTTTGCCGCCGCATATTCGGCGTTTTCCGAGATATCGCCATGTTCCCTGGCCTCCTCGATATCCTTTATATTTGCCGGCACTTCGACCTTTCTCAGGCGGGCCAGCTCTTTTTTTAATTTTTCAAATCCAGGCTTTGTGATAGGAAACTTATTCATAGCAATTTCTCCAAGTTACGGCCGTTTTAACCAGCCGCCATAAAAATAGTAATGCACAGAGCCAGCATCATACTGGCTCCATGCATTAACTTCACTCATACACTATCTTTTATGCTTTTTCAACCTGTTATGTAAAAATTCTACAGGAATCCAACATGCTGCTATATTTATATATTTTGCGATTGATATTTTAGCATACTCATATTAGACTGATATGAAATCGGTTGCGAAGCGGTAAAATGAACCACGGTCGTTCGATACTATGAAAGAAGACAACAAAGTCCAGTACCCTATTCCCATCCGTGAGTGGTCGGAAGACGATCGACCCCGGGAGAAACTGCTCAAATATGGGGAACATGCCCTCAGCAATGCAGAACTTCTGGCCATCCTGATCAGGACAGGAACGCCTGGCAGGAGCGCTGTTGATATTGGAAGAGAACTGCTGCACAGATTCAAAACACTCCGCGCAATGAGCAGCGTCGATATTTCCGAATTCAGAAAGATCAACGGCCTCAAGAACGCGAAAATCGCGCAGATCAAAGCGGCCATCGAGCTGGGCAGGCGCATGCAGAGCGAGAAGAAGACACTCGCGGATCCCGTCAAACATTCCTCCGATGTGGCGAACCTGCTGATGCCGCTGATGAGAGATCTCAAGAAAGAACGATTTGTCCTGCTGCTGCTCGACGGAAGAAACGCCGTATCAGATACGATAGATATTGATTACGGCACAGTCGACAGGGCAAACCCCTATATCCGTGATATCATTCAAACGGCTATCCGGCACAACGCGCCATCGATCATCGTCGCCCATAACCACCCCTCCGGCGCGACAGCCCCGAGTGAAAATGACAAGGCATTCACGAGAAGCCTGATGATGGCCGCTAAGGCAACGGGAATCAACTTCTTCGACCATATCATCATCGGGAACGACGACTATTTCAGCTTCGCGGACAAGGGATTCATCGGAGAGTACGAAACGAAGGCGATCAGAGAGCTGTAACCATTTCGCAAAAAGTAGAGTGCTG
>CAYLXS010000010.1:3587-25077 GCA_964387765.1 uncultured Syntrophaceae bacterium | reverse complement strand
CCAGAGCCTTTTTTGTCTCCTCCGATCCATTATAACCTACCAGTATTTTCATTTTTGCCTCCCTGTTGCTACTTTTTAATAGCAGATATCAGCAATTATGATCTGATGTAAACAAGAATCACCATTATAAATATAATAATCCAATGAATACGGTGATCAACACACTCTTATGAACTATTATCGCATCACATCATATGACATGCCATACTTCTTCATTTTACGTACCACTGTAGACTGGCTTATCTTAAGATAGGTCGCCATTTCTCTATCCGATTTACATTTCTCTTTGTCATCAAGATATTTCAGGAGCTTGGTTTGGAGTGGAAGAGAAAGATTCCCTATCTCATCCTGAAAAAGCAAAAAATGGGTCCACCTGTTGTTGTGGAAGCGCCTTTTACTCATCTTCAGACAGCAGTATCTTCATGCACTCCAACATGCGCGATAACAAGCCACCACCATTGACCGGGAATCGACAACGGGTCATCCATCATCTTACCATACCACCTCAGAGAGCATGCGTGCCACACCAGTCCTTCAATCCTGGAGAAGCTGTGATGTTAGCCATACATCCGTCAGATGCCCAGATACGCCTCTCTGATCTTGGGATTCTCCAGAAGTTCCTTCCCCGTTCCCTCCTGAACAATCCGCCCAGTTTCAAGAACATAGCCCCTGTCACTTAGACTAAGGGAGTGCTGAACATCCTGCTCTACCAGCAGTACGGTCATTCCCTTGTCGGCTATCTTCTTGATGGTCAGGAATATCTCCTGAATCAGGACAGGTGCAAGACCGAGTGACGGCTCATCAAGCATCAAAATCTTAGGACTGGCCATCATCCCTCTCCCTACAGCAACCATCTGCTGCTCGCCGCCGCTCATGGTAATAGCCATCTGCTGCTCGCGTTCCTTCAATCGAGGGAGAAGTTTATATACTTCCTCAAAATTCTCGGCCATATGAGGATAAGCTCTCGGATTGTGAGCTCCTACTTCCAGATTCTCTTTCGATGTCATTAGATTAAACAGTTTTCTGCCTTCTGGAACCTGTATAACACCTTTGTTAACAATCAGTTCGGGGCGAAGATTCGTTATCGACTCACCGTCGAAAATAATCTCCCCTGATGTTGCCTTCACCAATCCAGATATGCATTTTAGGATAGTTGTTTTGGCAGCTCCATTCGCTCCGATTATACTTATAATCTCGCCTTCTTCTACATGCATGGAGACATCATAGACAACCTGAACATCTCCATAAAAGCAATCTATGTTTTTAATTTCCAGTAGCGACATAGCTATCTCCCAAGTATGCTTTAATTACTTTCTCATCGGTTGACACCTCTTCAGGTGTCCCCTCTACGATCTTTTCACCAAAGTGGATAACTGCAATGCGATCTGAAAGTGCCATAATCGCCCTCATAATGTGCTCAATAACGAATATGGTGACGCCACTGTCCCTGATACCGCGAATGACATCGAGAATCTCGTCGACTTCGTTGGGTCTCAGTCCTGCCATACATTCATCCAGGAGGAGCATTTCAGGGTTGGTGGCCATTGCACGGGCAAGTTCAAGACGCTTTCTGTCCGCGATAGTTAGGCTCTTGGCCAGGATATCCTTCTTGTCTGCAAGGTGCATCCTCTCAAGAACGTCGAGGGCCATATCCCTGACCTCTGCCGGATTGGTAGATCGTATATAGGAACCCACCATAGTGTTATAAAGTACCGTTTTCATCTTGAAAGGTTTGACCAGCTGAAATGTCCTGGCAATCTTTTTATTGCAGATATCCCACGGTTTCATTCCCGTAATCTCATCACCTTTAAAAAAGACCTGTCCGTATGTGGGGGCGTAAAGACCGGCCACACAATTGAAAAGTGTTGACTTACCGGCACCGTTGGGTCCGATGAGGCCGAATATCTGTCCTTCCTCAATCGACAGATCTACCTGATCGACAGCCTTCAAACCACCAAAGTGTTTTGATACGTTCTTTATTTCCAGTAGCGCCATTACGACTTCACCCCCTTCTTCTCTATATTTCCGGTCACTTTATCGAGGATCCAGTTGTAAAATCTATTCAACGGCTCCTGTATTCCCCGGGGCTGATATATCATGACAAGTATCAGAACGAGACCGTAGATAACCAGATGAAGGCCGGGCAGTATACTGCTGAAGTAGATGCGCGAGAAATCAGTCACCGGTCTCAGAATCAGTGCTCCAAGCACCGGACCGGCAAGTGTTCCGCGTCCTCCAATCAGCGCGATAAAGGCGATTTCAAATGAAAAGTCCAATCCCAGGATCGCCTTGGGATAGAAATAAAGCATAAGCTGCGCGTAGAACGTCCCCGCCAGGCCTGTCATAAAACAGCTTATGGCCATGGCGATAACCTTATATTTTGCAACATTTACACCGAGTGCCTGGGCTGCTTCCGGTTCCTCACCGCCGGCATTCAGATAGTATCCGATACGTATACGCGACATGTACCACGTCACAAAAAGCGCTATACAGAGCATAATAAGGATAATATAGTAATAGGGAACCTTGCTCATAAACTGAAAGTTCCAGAAAGACTCGTTGAGCGGAATACAGATCCCTCTCGGTCCGTTTAGTACAAACGGTCCGATTTTATCAGTATTTTCAATAAACACCCTGACTCCTTCGCCGAAGGCCATGGTCGCAAGTGCGAAGTATGCTCCTCTCAGTTTCAATGTCGGAATACCGATTATGGTTCCAACGATGGCGGCAACTACCCCGCCGGCAAGCATCCCGATCCAGGGGCTCAGGCCGTAATGCATAAACAAAACCGTTGAGGTATAAGCTCCGATTCCAACATATGCCGAGTGTCCCAGCGGCAAGACGCCGGCCCATCCGCCGACCAGATTCCATGAAGTGGTAAGATATGCGTAGAAAAAGAGCAATATCAAAATCTGGAGGTACGTCGGACTGTTAATCCAGATCGGTAGTGTAAACACACCAACTATCAGGACAATCTTGAGTATTTTGTCCAATGTTTCTTTTGTCATCTTTATTTGTCTCCTTTCCTACCAGTCTCTTTCTTCGCCGAATAGTCCTGCCGGTTTGATAAAGAGCACCGCCAGAAATACCAGATAGACAATCAACTCAGTCCATGTTGATGCCATAAACTGGGCTCCTACGGATTCGATCAGTCCGATAATTATGCCTCCTATCAGGGCACCGGGTATGCTTCCCAAGCCTCCCAGAACCACGATGATAAAACACTTCACGTCAAAAATGACTCCCACCGTGGGAAATACATAATAGAAGGGAAGAAGAACGCATCCAACCACGCCCATAATGGCGGTTCCGATACCGAAGGCTATATTAAAGACACGGTACTGATTGATACCCATGAGGCTTGCCGCCTCACGATCCAGACTGGCCGCCCTTATCGACTTGCCCATCTTGGTATACTTAAGAAACCACACAAGGGCCACGGAAACGATTATCGTTGCGATCAAACCGTAAAGCTTTGGAGTGGAGACAATGATTTCACCAATTTCAAAAGACTTTCCTGTGATAGACGTCTGAACCACCCTGTATTCGGCCCCGAATATCATCAGGGTTATATTATCAAGGATGTACCATACACCCGATGTTACAATAATAACTTCCGTTGGTTCCCTGACATCGCTCTGAGCCTCCAGAACGGGCTTTATCACGATATCCTGCAGAAAATACCCGAAGAAAAAGAGCAGGGGTACGACGACGATAAGTGCAAGGTAAGGGTTCACACCGGTCAGCGTGACTACCCAGTATGCGGCATACATACCGACCATCAGGCAGGAACCGTGAGCGAAGTTGATCACCTTTATGACACCAAATATCAGGGTAAGTCCCAACGCAGCAAGACCGTAAATCGAGCCCATTAATGTCCCGCTGACGATTGCTTGAATTATAAAATCCATTTTTACCTCGTTCTCTCTCACTGCTGATACGGGAGGGAAGCCGGATATGCGCACCCCCCTTCCCGCATCTGACACTTTCACGAATTATTGTCTGTAACCCTTCTTATTTCTTCGGCATGGGAAAGACTGCTTCGTAACCCGCTCTCGCAGCACTTGCCGGCCATACGGAGACTCTCTCCAGATTGCCATCAATCATCCGGTACTGAACCATGACGATTCCCGCGTTTATGTTTTGACCCGTCTCGTCAAATTCGACGGCATCGTAGGAAACGATCATCGCCGGTCCGCTGTCGAGGTGCATATTTGCCAGCGCATCCCTGAGCTTCTTGGGATCCGTTGAACCTGCTTTCTCAAGGGCATCGGCAATGACGTATACGGAGGCATAGGCGTCAACAGATTCGCCAGACAGGTTAAAACCGTGGCGTTTTTTGAATTCCGCATTCAACTCCGGAATACCCGGTTTGCGGAGATCGGCTTCCCACTCGACGACGTCGAACATGTATTCGGCGTTTGCCCCGCAATTCTTGCGGAACATGGGATCGGCATGACCGCCACCGGTCCCGATGATTGCCTTGGCCTTGACTCTCATCTCCGCCATGGTGTTGGTGAGGAGAATTGCGTCAGCGGCATTCGAGGTCAATAAGATAACATCCGGTTTTTTCCTCTTGATCTTCATCGCGACAGGCGTCAGGTCACTGGCGGTACTCGGATAGGGTTCGTTGAGCACAACATCGTAACCATATTTCTTTGCCAGTTTCTCCCACTGTTCCGCCATACCCACACCCCAGTCACCATTCTCATAGACAAAGGCCATGGTCTTCAGATCCGCTCCGGATTTCTTCTTCATATCCTCGAGAAATTCAAACTGGTCACGGGCCCACCAGGCATCCTTCGCGGCAATCCTGAAGGTGTATTTGAATCCTCTTTCAGTAATGGTATTGCGGACAGACACGGGAACGATAAAGGGAACTTTGTATCTCTCGGCAACCTGTGTCGACGGATAGGTAACCGCCGAGTTCCAGCATCCCGAAAGGATCGTTACCTTGTCGGAATTGATCAGACGTTCCGCAGCTGAAACACCCACCGTGGGATCACTCTTGCTGTCGACGTAAATATTTTCGAGCTTTGCACCGCCCAGTGATTTGATTCCACCGGCATTGTTGATCTGCTCGGTAGCCAATTCACGGGCATATTTACCCTGGATACCGACCGATGCCGACGGCCCGGACAGCGGCAGAATGTTCCCGATCTTAACAACCTTTGTCTTTGCAATTGCGGGACTGCCCGCCAGAACCAGTGAACAGGCAAAGATCAAAGCCACAACGAAAATAAACCCGTATTTCATACTTTTTTTCATCATTCTCTCCTTTGTCTCCCTCTAAGATCCCATCTCCTTATGGAAACGGTATTAAAACCTTCAAATCAAAACAATCCGGCTTTTCCAGTTTATCAATCTACTTTTCGAGAGAAGCGAACGCATCATCCATTATTGCAAGGCCCCTGTCCAGCTGCTCGTCGGTGATCACCAGCGGCATCAAACACCGGATCACGTTGCCGTAAGGTCCGCAGGTCAACAGAATCAACCCCTTCTCAAAGGCATATCCGGCAACCTTTGCAGCCGAAGCCGCGTCAGGCTCCTTCGTCTCCCGATCCTTCACCAACTCCATCGCAATCATGGGGCCCTTGCCTCGAACATCACCGATAACTTCATATTTCTTCTGCATGTCCTCAAAGGCCACCCACAGCTTCTTGCCCAGAGCCTCGCTCTTCTCCAGAAGATTCTCCTCTTCGAAAATGTCCAACACCGCATTCGCCGCCGCACAGCTCACAGGATTCGCGCCAAAGGTGCCACCAATTCCACCCGGATGAATTGAATCCATGATCTCGGCTCTCCCAACTACGGCGCTCAACGGCATTCCTGCCGAAAAACTCTTTGCAACGGTCATCAGATCGGACTCAACGCCCCAGTGTTCCATTGCAAACATCTTGTCACCCGTTCGGCCCATGCCGGACTGGATTTCATCGGAGACAAAGAGTATCCCGTTTTCTTTACAAATCTCGGCAAGCCTCGGAAAATACTCAGGCGGTGGACAAATAAATCCGCCCTCTCCCTGTACTGGCTCCACTACCAGTGCTGCTGTGGTCTCCGGTGCACACTTGCCAAACATTTCATCCTTTAAATACTCGGCGCAGGCCATATTACACTTCGGATACTCGAGTCCAAAGGGGCACCGGTAACAATACGGGTAAGGCATTCGATAAATCTCAGGTGCAAATGGCCCGAAACCTAATTTGTAGGGTTTGACCTTACTTGTCATCGTCATGGTCAAGAGGGTACGCCCGTGAAAGGCGTTGTCAAAAACGATGATCCCCGTCTTCTTTGTGTAGTACCGCGCGATCTTCACGGCATTCTCAACGGCCTCGGCTCCCGAATTGACAAAAAAGGCCTTCTTCGGAAATGAACCGGGCATCAGCGCACAGAGGCGTTCTCCCAGTCTCACCGCCGCCTCATAGGGCAACACCATAAAACAGGTGTGGGTAAATTTCTCCGCTTGGTCCTTGATAGCGGCCACTACCTTGGGATGGGAATGTCCCACATTCATAACGGCAATACCACCGCCAAAATCAATATAATCGTGACCATCCACGTCCGTCACAATAGCCCCTTTGCCCGAAGCAATAAATGACGGCTTCCCGCCGATAAAAGGTTTCGCAAGTACTTCTGCTCGTTTTTCAACTAATGATTTATTACTCATTCACTTTTCCTCCTCATAAGCTACTATTTTTCATCATCTTTAGTGGCACTGATGATGATGGTTTTTACTCCTGACCCTATAGCGCTGCTTTATATATGGCCTTGGCATCCTCTAAATAGAGAGTTCGCGGATTATTGGCCAGCAGTCTTGTCACCTTCATAGCTCCTTCAGCCAGCATTAACACATCTTTCTCTTTGACACCGAAATCCGCCAGATGTCGGGGAACCCTTAAATCACCGGCCAGACGGTCAATAGCAGCGATAACTCTGTCTACTATCTGCAGGTCATCAAGCCCTTCCGTTGAAATACCGAAAGGTTTGGCAAGGGCCGCAAATTTAGGCAGATTACCCAAGACATTAAAACGAATTACATGGGGAAGCATCAGTGTATTTGCAACTCCATGAGGAATGTGGAATTCGGCTCCGATCGGATAGGCAAACGCGTGTACCGCAGTTACACCGGCATTGGCAAAACCGATACCGGCCAGAAAAGCTCCTTCCATCATGGCACTGCGCGCCTCGATATTGTCCCCTTTGGCATAGGCAATACGCAGGTTATTGTATATAAGTTCCATGGCTCGCATGCAGTACATGTCCGTCATACCGGTTGCGTTAATAGAGGTATATGCTTCAATTGCATGGATAAGCGCATCCATACCCGTAGCTGCCGTCACATGCGGCGGAAGTCCGATGGTAAGTTCGGGATCCAGAATGCCCACTGATGGGTACATATAGGGACTGACAATACCTTTCTTCAACTTCTCGCCTTCATCGGAAAGAATGGCGATTGGGGTTACTTCGCTTCCCGTGCCAGCCGTTGTGGGCACCATAATGGTGGGCAAGCCCGGGTTCGGTATCAGGTCGATCCCGAAATACTCCGAAATAGGCCCATCGTTCGTTACCATAACAGCCGTTGTTTTCGTGATATCGATGGAGCTCCCCCCACCCAAGCCTATAAGCAGTTCCGCCTTTTCTTCCTCAACCATGTCAACACAGTCCGCCACTATCTCATAGCGCGGATCCGGTTCAACACCGTCAAATATCCCGTATGCAACTCCAGCCTTTTTAAGAGAGGCCTCAACCGGTTCAGTCAAACCTGCGCCTTTAACACCTTCATCGGTGATGATCAGCACCTTGCTAATTCCTCTTTTTTTGACCTCATCTCCTATTGTTTTAATAGCTCCGGGACCCATAACGGTCCTGGGAGTGGTACTGAAAATAGTTGCCATCTTAAATCCCTCCTCTTGAGTTTATTTATAAAAGCGCACCATTACGCCGTTTATTCTTTATTCCCTGTTATACATACGTGAAAATTCTTTTCTGAGATCACTCCTGAAATCAGGATGAGCGATACTTATAAGGGCATCGGCTCTCTGAGGCACAGACTTACCTCTCATCTCGGCAATTCCATACTCTGTAACTACATAATGGACATCTGTTCGTGTCGTCGTTACAATGGCTCCTTCATCAAGGTGCGAAACGATCCTGGATAGTTCCCCTTTGGCCGCCGTTGAATGAAAGGCTATTATCGAACGCCCTCCCTTTGACCATGCGGCTCCCCTGACAAAATCAGCCTGCCCTCCGGTGCCGCTGAACTGCTTATACCCTATCGATTCAGAAGCTGCCTGTCCGGTAAAATCAATCTGCAGAGAAGAATTGATGGACACCATGTTGTCATTTCTGGCTATGATGGCCGGGTTATTCGTGTAATCCACCGTAAACATCTCCACCTTGGGATTGTTGTGAATAAATCTGTACAGCTTTTCCGTCCCCATAAAAAAGGTGGCAACCATCTTGTTTGGGTGGAAGTTCTTCCTTGCGCAGGTAATAACGCCATTATTGACCAGATCCACAACTCCGTCGGAAAACATTTCCGTATGTATCCCAAGATCTTTCTTGTCCTTCAAGAAGCCCAGCATCGAATCGGGAACGGCACCGATGCCCAACTGCAGGCAATCCCCGTCCCGTATCAATTCGGCGCAGTATCCTCCAATCGCCTCATCAATCGGGCCTATTTTCGGTGGTTGCATCTCAATGGGCCTGGAATCGCATTCAACGATATAGTCTATGTCAGAGACGTGAATAAACGCGTCTCCCAGCGTCCTGGGCATGTGAGGCGTTACCTCCGCAATAACAATCCTGGAACTTTCCGCCGCGGGCTTCGTATAGTCCACAGATATGCCGAACGAGCAGTATCCATGCTCGTCAGGCGCGGAAAGCATGCAGAGTGTAACATCAACCGGCAAAATCTTCTCGGTAAACAGGCGGGGGATCTGACTGAAGTGGGAAGCGGTAAAGATGGCCCTTCCTTCGTGGATGGCCTTTCTGCTTGTCGCCCCGGCAAAAAGAGAATTGTGAATAAAATGAGCCGAGTTTTCCGGCAGACAGTATTCGGAAGGTCCCATCGATACCATATGGACTATCTCAACATTTTCGTAGGCCTCTTTATTGTCCACCATTGCCTTCAGCAATATCTCCGGCGAGCCGGACGCATGACCTACAACGACCCTGTCTCCCGATTTGATATGCGTAACTGCTTCTTCTGCAGTAGTCAGCCTCTCTTTATATAGTTCCTCCCATTGCATCTAACTACTAACCTCCTTGTCTCTTTTTTACTTCATCGATAAATGTATCGGCTTCTTCCTTACTCTTTATGAAACGTATGGGGTGGTTACGAAAGGGTTCGATATCGACACAGGCAGTCTCACATCCCACCACCACCAACACCATGTCAACATCCCCATCGTCGGGAGACACGAACTCAATCGTGTCTCCCAGACGTTTTTTGATATCTTCAACGGCTTTCACCCGATCATACTGGGCTCTGCAACCGCCGCAGTATTTTAATCCTACCCTCAGCTGAGATGATCTCCCTTTTCAATCCCGCACAGTTCTTTTGCCACCTTTTGTTTTACCTTCAGGTCGATCCTGCGGCTAATCATAATCCGCTGTGCCTGGGGTGATCCCGCACCATGCATTGACTCTGTCAGATACCCTACGGCTGCCGTTCCGAGGGTCAGATTCTCTATGAGTCTCAGGACGCGCATACGGTCTTCGGTTGAAACATCGGCCCTCCCTTTATAGTATTTCTCTAACCACTTGCCTATCTCAGGAGAGTTGAAATCGGCCGCCGAAGGAAGCGTTACCATCAGGCCACCCGCAATATCCTGGGCCAGTCTGGCAATAAGATATGGGAAACGTGTTACATTGTGCTTGCTGATATTGGCCAGAAGGACCTCAACAAGATAGGTCCCGCAGGCCTCTTTATGCCCCTCCGACGCACATGCTATACTGCCACAGTAGAGGGTCTCGTTCAGGTGGTTCATCTCGACAATCTTGTCCTTTATGTGGGCTGCCTTTTCCACACCATTGTATTCCGCGATCGTTTGTGTCGCTCCTATCAGGACATCGCCAACACCACTCTTACATGCGTAGCTCTGACGATGGTAGGCTGCAAAATTTTCCACCAGCTCAGTGGAAAAATCATACTCTTTGTACATAAATACACGCTCCCAGGGGACAAAGACGTGGTCAAATACGACCAGGGCCTCATGGCCACCGTAGTGCATGTTTCCCCTGTCTATGGTCATCCCTTCTGTCTTTCTGGTATCACAGGACTGGCGACCCATTATGTAAATGATACCTTCTGTGTCGCTTGGAACGGCGAAAGAGACAGCGTAATCTTTGTCCTCTTCTCTCATCGTAATCGTGGGCATGGTTATGATCTCATGGGAATTCACGGCACCGGTCTGATGATCTTTATTACCGCATACCACTATACCGTCCGGCCTCTCTTCCACGACATGCAGGAACATATCGGGATCGGGTTGCTTGTGCGGTGGAAGCGATCTGTCGCCCTTGGTATCGGTCATGGCTCCACAACATGTAAGGTCATTCTCCTGAACATATTCAAGATATTTAAGGAAACGCTTGTTGTATTCGGTACCGTATTTCGCATCGATATTGTAGGTAGTGATAGACAAGGCATTCAGCGTGTCCATTCCGACGCAGCGCTGAAAGCAACACCCCGTTTGCATTCCCAGGAGCCGCCCCATCTTGGTTTTCTTTACAAGATCTCCCGTATTCTGGTGCAGATGGCAAAAACGATTGACCTTTTTTCCCGTAATGTGGGAGGTTGCCGTCATCAGGTCTTCATGTTCAGGCCTATGGGCGAGTTCATAAGTTGCCGCAACGGCATTCATGGAAGGACGAATAATCGGATCATCGACAGGATTTTCCACCTTCTTTCCAAACATCCAAACATTAAGATTCAACTTCCTCAAACTCTCTTCGTACTGCTTTGCGTTCATTAACGCCATAATAGACCTCCTGTATATTTATTAGCCATTTATCCTGTTTGGATAAATGGGCGGCAATTTTTCGCTGTGGGCATATCTAATAATTAGAATGAGACCTACATTTTTCGTGCCGTTCGCCTGCATGCAATCTCATTATTCTGACAAGATGTGCAAACTAGCACAGTTACATGCCCACTGGAATCTGCATGTCACCCGTTCTCACCGCCACTGTGCCGGCAAAATAATGCCTAACTGCATCATCCTTGACAGCAGGAGACTGTATCTATTGAGAATCAGGATACAATGGAATATTAGGCAGAATAATGCCCCATGGCATTATTGGGATTGGAGCTTCCTTAAATCGGCTCAAAGAGTTGTGATTAGTGGAAAGGGTAAAAAAGGTATGGATCGGATAATAATGCTATATTGCATCATTGCATTTCTTGAGTTTGCGTGTCAGGGTCGAAGGATCCACCCCGAGGTGTGGTGCCGCTCTCCTTGCATTGCCATATTTGTCGATGGCATCGCGGATGGCAGATATCTCCATACACTGCAAATGTTCTTTCAGTGTTTTCCCCTGACAGATAGTATCTTGTTCCGGCACCTTATATATCTCAACCGGAAGATCGTTGATGTCTATATGGTTACCGAGGGTAATTACCACAAGCCGCTCTATCAGGTTGGCTAATTCTCTCACGTTTCCAGGCCACGAGTATTTGATTAATTTATCTATGGCCTCACTGCTGAAGACCTTCTTTTTGGAATATTTATTGTTAAACCGATTGAGAAAGAGCGTTATCAGATGAGGAATATCCTCGACCCTCTCGCGCAGAGGAGGAATATGGACAGGAATTACATGCAGACGATAGTACAGATCCGAACGGAATGCCTTTTGTCTCACCAGTTCCTTCAGATCCTGATTGGAAGCGCATATGAGTCGTACATCCACCTTCCTGGGTGCTATCCCCCCAACCCGAGTTATCTCGAAGTCCTGCAACACCCTGAGCAATTTACCCTGAAGGGCAAGCGGCATCGACTCCACTTCATCCAGAAAAAGAGTCCCTTTGTGGGCCACTTCAAATAACCCCGGTTTCCCCTCTCTGCTGGCTCCCGTGAATGCCCCCCTTTCGTATCCAAACAGTTCGCTCTCCAGAAGCGTTTCGGGGATTGCCCCGCAATTGATCTTAACAAAAATACCTTTTTCGGCACGGTTCGACTTGACATGTAACTCTTCGGCAACTCTGTCCTTCCCCACACCTGTTTCTCCATGGAAGAGTATCGTGGCATCTGTTCTGCAAACGCGCTCCACGAGGTCATACACGGATCTCATCGCCCTGGACACCCTTACAATTTCATTATCTTTGTACGCCGTCAGCTGCAGTTCCTGGAGCTTATCCCTGTAGGTCCTCGTCATTTCGAGAGATTCTTCAAGCTGTTGATTCAATCTGTCCAGGTCGGTCATATCCCGGACATTGGTCACAACCATCTTGATCCTGCCTTCATCATCAAAAAAAGGATTACCTGTTACCAGTATATGTTTCCCGGTCTTCAACTTCTGTGAGAGGGTTACCGTCTTTTTCTCCTCCAGGACTTTCAGCGTAACGCTTTCACTGAAATAACCATCATCTACAAGGTCTCGCATATTGCGCCCCAGCACTTCCGAGGCATTAATGCCGGAGATATTTTCGTACGCCCTGTTTACCCTTATCGTATTAGCCTCGCCATCCGTTACATATATTCCATCATATGAAGAACCGATAATTGCCTCAACTTCACGCACTACCGCCTGATATCTGGACAGGTGCTGCGATATCTTTTCATACTCTTCCTTGTCGTGAAATACGCTCATTACCCCCACCAGCTCGCCCTCCCAGATGATGGGAGTCCTGTTGGACAGCAATGCACATGTCTTGCCTGCAACGGGAACCGCTATCTGGGGTTCCCCTGTATCTATAATCTTTTTAAAGTCGAGCCAGGTATCATTGTCGATGTCGGAATAGTGAATGGAGCGGGGATTTACCTCCATCTTGAGATCCAGCAGAGATCTTGCTATCTCATTAATATATGCCAGATATCCTTCTTTATCTATAGCAAGGATGGCAAAATAGGCGGAATCAAGGAGCGCTTTGAACGAAAGCTCCGGATTCGATAATATTTTTTCTACGGATTCTTTTTGCTCAGACATGATAAAAACCACCAAAATATATATTTGATAATACCGGCATCTGTGAATGGCATTCTATTAGAGTCTACACCTGTAGTCAAATGCAAAATAGGGAGGAGGTGCTCGTGCCGGAAGACAGGATTGATTAAAACAAAACAAAAAGGTATACAGAAAGTTACGAAAAAGGGTCAAGGTGACTGTTATGAAATTAGACATACTTTTTATGGGAACACCGGAATTCGCCATCCCATCATTGAAGGCCCTCTTGGAAAATGGTTATAATGTTGTGGGAGTTGTCACGCAGCCGGACAAACCGAAGGGCAGAGGAAAAAAATATATCGCTCCACCTGTGAAAACCTGCGCTCTAAAGATGGGAATTCCTGTTTATCAACCCGACCGAGTCCGGGACAAAAACTTCCTGGAGACATTCAGAAAAATATCCCCAGACATGGTGGTGCTGGTCGCGTTCGGTCAGATACTTCCGAAGGAACTCATTAATTTCCCCAAATTCGGCTGCCTCAATGTACATCCCTCTCTGCTCCCGAAGTACAGGGGAGCAGCGCCCATCAACTGGCCCATTATTAATGGAGACAGAAAGACAGGTGTTACCATAATGCTTATGGATGAGGGGGTGGATTCAGGAGATATCCTGTTGCAGGAGGAAACCGATATAGACATCGATGACACATTCGACGATCTCCATGAAAGATTGTCCAAAATGGGTGCAGAACTCCTGATCAGAACTGTAAGGGGTGTGATGGACGCTACGCTTGATGGAACCCCGCAGGACGCCTCCCTTGCTACCCTTGCACCCCGTCTGACCCGCGAAGCAGGATATATTAACTGGGACAATGAAACGGGAAAGATCACCAATCTCATCCGGGGTCTCTCCTCCCATCCCGGGGCATACTCCTTTCTCGGAGACAAGAAACTGAAAATATTTTATGCAGTGCCGGGAAAAGAAAAATCTTCAGGGGAAAAGGAACCGGGGGAGACAGGAATGCTGATGGAAGCCGGATTACAGGTAGCCACAAGGGACGGACATGTATATCTCAAAGACGTGCAACTTGAAGGTAAAAAAAGGATGTTTATCGAGGATTTTCTGAGAGGATATCGTCTCTTGCCGGGCAATATACTTGAATAGAGGCAGCTTTGTAAAAGATCTTATCTGATGAAGAATACCCCACGCAATCTGGCTGTTCAGATTCTGAACAGAATAGAGGAGGGACAGGCCTTTGCGCAGCCCCTTCTGGACGCATATCTTTCAAGGAATATCCTTGCCAATACACAGGACAGGGGGCTTCTGACCCGGATTGTCTATGGAGCTCTCCGCCTCAGAAACCGTCTGGACTGGGTTATACGCGCGGTATACTCGGGCAACTTCGAAAGCATGGCGCCGGGGATACGCAATATCCTGAGAGTGGCGCTCTACCAGGTGATGTTTGCCGACAGGGTGCCGGCGTATGCCGCGACGGATGAAGCGGTCAAAATGACGAAGAAGATGTATCCCGGGCGTTCAAACCTGGTTAACGCAATCCTTCGTAACGCGGCAAGAAAGATGGATACAATACAATATCCTTCCTTCGATGAAGATCCACTGCTTCACATCTCTGTATTGCATTCGCACCCATTATGGATTGTGAAAATGTGGGCGGAGGAGCTTGGCATTGAAGATACGCTTGCTCTGTGCAAAAGCAATAATGAGATACCACCCCTTACCATCAGGGCGAACAGGCTGAAAACCACCCGGCCTGATCTGATCGGAATGCTCGAAGATTGCGGCTGTGGCGCCGTGCCCTCAAAATATTCACCCGACGGCATCGTGCTATCTGACCTGTCCGCACCTGTCGTCAAAATGCCGCTGTATGAAGAGGGATATATACAGATCCAGGACGAGGCGTCCCAGTTGATATCCCTCTTTTTAGATCCGAAACCGGGGGAGATGGTGCTGGATGTGTGCGCCGGCGCAGGGGTGAAAACGACTCACATGGCTGAATTAATGCAGAACAGGGGCAGGATAGTAGCAATGGATATAAGTCGCAAAAAAATCGAAACATCACAGGTACTGGCCCACAGGCTGGGCGCGGCAATTATCGAACCGGTCGTCCACGATGCAACAAAGCCTCTCCCGAATGATCTTCGCGAAAGATTCGACAGAGTTCTTGTCGATGTCCCCTGTTCCGGCATGGGAACATTGAGGAGAAACCCCGAGATCAAATGGAATACCACGCCGGGAGATCTCAAAAAAATTCCTCATCTCCAGAAAGAGATACTGAATCATTCGGCCTCTTTCCTGAAGAGGGGGGGAACCATGGTGTACAGCACCTGCACCATTTCATCCGCGGAGAATGAAGAGGTCGTAGGGGAATTTCTGCTTACCCATCCCGATTTTGAATATGCCCGCCCAACCGCATTCGTTCCCGGTATGGTGGACAGGACCGGTACGCTCAGGACATTTCCCCACCGCCATGGAACAGATGGCTTCTTTGGAGCCGCATTAAAGAGGAAAGGAGAATAGTTATGAAGAAGATACCAACCCGTGATGAGGCCCTCGCACTTCTGCATGAGTATAACGAAAGCGACAGCCTGCTCAAGCATGCCTTTTCGGTGGAAGGGGTAATGCGTTACTGTGCGAAGAAACGGGGTGAAGATGAAGACAAATGGGGAATTATAGGTCTTGTTCATGACCTCGATTATGAACGTTTTCCGGACCAGCACTGCACCATGACAAGGAAGATCCTTGAAGAACATGACTGGCCGGAGGAGTATATACGTGCTGTTGTATCCCATGGATGGGGAATATGCTCTGATGTGGAGCCAAAGAGCACTCTGGAAAAGACACTTTTCGCGATTGATGAACTGACAGGTCTCATCACAGCCAACGCCATGATAAGGCCTTCGAGAAGCGTCATGGACATGAGCGTAAAATCGGTCAGGAAGAAATGGAAGACCCCTTCATTCGCGGCCGGTGTCGATCGATCAATTATCCAGAGGGGCGCTGATATGCTTGGAGTGGAAATAGGCGAACTTATTGAAGACACCCTTAACGGCATGCGTGAAGTTGCCGATGAGATAGGGCTGAAGGGCGATCCTACCCCTGAACCCTGAACATCATAAACTTCTTTTAGAACCATGTTTCAAATTGCAGGCATTATAGACAATAATAATCAAAGAAAGGGATTGGCATACAACTTGCTAAATTTTTAAGTATGATTTATCTGAATAAATAAGAAAGGCGGATGCAATGTCAGATAGAAAAACAGACCACGGCTTTACTCTGATAGAACTTATGATAGTAATCGCCATCATCGGCATACTGGCAGCTATTGCTATTCCACAGTTCAATGCCTATAGAAACAGCGCATACAAGGCTGAATGCATATCGATCGGGGAAAGCGCGTACAAGGCCGCGATGCTTTTTTTTCTTGATCACCCATGCAGCGCTTGAGCTCCGGCCACAATCGCCGGTCTGGAAGACTATGGCTTTACACAATCAGATAATGTTGCTGTCACTCTTACCAACCGTTCTCCCGAGAGCCTGACTATCAGATGTGAGCATAATATTGGAGGGCAGGTAATAACATTTCACGCCGACGGATCTTTCACCTAACGCTCGGCGCCCACCCGTGAATGCCCTAAATAGATTGACTTTAAATCAAAAAGAATATAGCAGAGATTCTTTAAAATATGTCAGGAGAACGTGCGCGAATGTTTCTGAAACAGATACAGGTAGGCCATATGGCAGTGTTCGCCTATATAGTGGGTGACAGAGAAAGTGGAGAAGGACTGGTTATCGACCCCGCCGCGGAAACTGAACAAATAATATCAGAGGCCGACGGCAATGGCATAACCATCAAATATATCGTCAACACCCATGGCCACGTTGATCATATCTCCGGCAACGCCGACATGAAGGCTCTGACGGGAGCCGACATCATCATCCACAAGGACGATGCCGACATGCTTGTTTCAACTCCTGCCATGATACTCCGCATGTTCCACGCCAAGCCCTCTCCCCCGGCGGACATTACCGTGCGGGATGGTGACATCATTACCGTTGGAAAGATTGGACTGAAAGTCATACATACTCCCGGTCACTCGCCAGGCGGCATGTCTCTCTATACACCCGGGTACGTTTTCACCGGCGACACACTGTTTGTAGAGGGACTTGGAAGAACAGATCTTCCGGGTGGATCATGGGAGATTATGCATGAATCGATCATGAACAAACTGCTGACACTCCCTGGCGATACCGTTGTACTACCGGGACACAACTATGGAAGAATGCCAACCTCAACCATAAAAAATGAAATCGAGAACAACTCGTTTCTGAGATAAAAAGGGGAGATTACCTGTGGATAATAATACTTTGATCAAGACAGAATTTGAAGGATTGAAACTTTTCAGCAGAGGAAAGGTAAGGGATGTATATGAAGTAGGAAACGATCTCCTTATTGTCGCAACGGACAGAATATCGGCCTTTGATGTCATTATGGCCGATCCCGTTCCTGAAAAGGGAAGGATTTTAACACACATGTCCGCCTTCTGGTTCGGCGAGATGAAAGACATCCTGACAAACCATATGATCTCAACGGATGTGGACACGTTCCCCGAAGAATGCAGTGCTTATAAAGACATACTGCGGGGAAGAAGCATGCTGGTCAAAAAGGCTGTCACCCTGCCGGTGGAATGCATCGTACGGGGATATCTGAGTGGTTCGGGCTGGAAGGACTATTGCGTGGAAGGGACTGTTTCAGGAGTGCGTCTTCCCGGAGGCCTGAAAGAATCGGCAAAGCTCCCGGAACCTGTCTTTACACCTTCAACCAAGGCTGGAGAAGGACAGCACGATGCCCCCATGACAAAGAAGGAAATGGAAAGCTTGATCGGCCATAATATGACGAATAGAATCATCGACATCAGCATGAAGACTTACAACAGGGCTCTTAAGATTGCAGGAAAGGGCGGAATCATCATTGCCGACACCAAAATGGAGTTTGGAACAGTCGATGGTGAATTGATATTGATTGATGAACTCCTGACACCCGATTCATCAAGGTTCTGGCCTGAAGATGATTTTGAGGAAGGCAGACCCCAGAAGAGTTTTGACAAGCAATTCCTGAGAGACTATCTCCTCTCAATAAAATGGGATAAGAACCCTCCCGCACCCCGGCTGCCGGAACATGTCATAGCCGAAACAGTGGAAAAATATAAAGAGGCATTGCTGCGCATTGCGGGACAAGACCTTTCATAAGTAAGGTGCTTGACATGCCGGCAGCCAGTCATTATCTTAGGCACGCCGTTCGTATACCCTGCGAACAGTAAATTCACCTATTGAACTGGAATCCATAAAACAGACCATGAAGAACGATTATTACTCAACCCTTGGCGTGGACAGAAACGCCGCGAGTGAAGAGATAAAGGCGGCCTACAGGAAGATGGCCTTAAAGTACCACCCTGACAGGAATCCTGAGAACAAGGAGGCTGAGGAAAAATTTAAGGAAGCAGCCGAGGCTTACGAAGTCCTGTCCGATTCAAGGAAAAGGGAAATTTACAACCGATACGGGCAGGAAGGTCTGAAGAGAAACGGCTTTCAGGGATTTTCAGGATTCGAGGATATTTTTTCGAGCTTTGGCGACATATTTGAGGATGTCTTTGGATTCGGCTCCGGCAGGGCAAGGTCAGGAACGGCAGCCCGGCAGGGTTCCGATCTCCGTTATGACCTGAAGATTTCTTTCATGGACGCCGCGTTCGGAATATCTCCGGAAATAGAGATAGATAGATTTGAAAAGTGTGTGGAATGCGAAGGCAGCGGTTCTGCGCCCGGAACACAACCAGTAGTATGCCCGACTTGTCGTGGTGTGGGACAGGTAACCAGGTCAAGCGGTTTTTTCAGTATTAGTTCCACCTGCCCGCAATGTCACGGAGCAGGAAGGATAATAGAAAAACCGTGCAGGGCCTGCCGCGGGACAGGCAAAACAAGAGTAAAAAAATCCATACAGATCAAGATACCACCTGGAGTAGAAACCGGTTCGCGCCTGAGGCTTCGCGGTGAAGGAGAAGAGGGAGAATTCGGTGGACCCAGGGGAGATCTTTACGTCTTTATATACATAGAACCTCATGAATTCTTTGAAAGGGATGGAAACGATATAGTCTGCCGCATATCAATTCCAATGACCCAGGCCGTGCTTGGCGGAAATATCGAGGTTCCCACCCTGGAGGGCACAGACCGCATCAAAATACCCGGGAATACCCCTCACGGTAAGATATTTAAACTGAGAGGCAAGGGAATTCCGTATCTCAGGGGATTTGGAAGAGGAGATCAACTTGTTCAAGTCACGGTAGAGATACCGACAGGCCTGAGCAGAAAAGAGGAGAAGCTGCTCCGGGAATTTGGCAAGCTGCGCGGTGAGCTATAATCGCCAAAACACCTTTTTGTTTTTGAAGAACAGTCGGCGCATTTGTAAAAAGTTTTTTCAGAACAAATCCAAGTAGTTTGGGAAAAATGCCGGCAAAAAACCGGCTTTCGCGGACAGATAACTGCTTGAGTATACCAGCATGAGTACAATCATATAAGTGATTCTGTTTATTAATGGCCTTTTTGCCCGATCTCTCGGTTATACTCAAAAAAATAATCTTCGGAATATCAACTATATATCTGAGGTTATTTTTTTCGAACGCCCTGTCTGCGTGCAACACACAGGCAGGTCCGATCCTGAACAAAAATTCTCATAAATCAAAAGAATTATAAATTCTATTTAAAATCCGGTTTTCTCTGCTCTCTCTGGGCACGCACACCTTCACGGGCCTGCTTACTCATGAAAACAGGCATTCCTGTTTCCAGTTCCTTTTTCATCGCATTTTCAAAGGACTCCCCTTTTATAAGATTGGCCAGTCTGACCATTCCTCTTACCGAATCAGGACCATTCCCGGCTATTCTTTCAGCAAGGGCCATGGCTTCCTCCATGAGCTTTTCCCTGGGAACAACCCTGTTCAAAAAACCCCAATCGTATAGTGTGGCAGAGGAAAAATTGTTACCTGTCAACAGTATCTCCATGGCACGAGTCCTTCCCACCTGCATCGGCAAAAAGACATTTGAGCCGCCGACGGGCATGATCCCAAGAGTTGGTTCTCGCATCTGGAAGATTGCATCCTCAGAAGCGACGCGCAGATCGCAGCCCATTGCCATCTCAAATCCACCGGTAAGACAGTACCCATGTATCGCAGCGATTACGGGTCTGTCCAGTTTCCGGTATTTCAGCATTGCCTTCCCTACAGAATCTTCCTCCGCCAGAAGCCACCTTTCTGCTTCCGTTTCCGGTTTGCGTGCGGCGGTGAGTATCGGTATCGCAGTTTTCAGATCCATACCGGAACAGAAAATATCGGGCAGAGCAGAATAAAGAATCACCACCCTGATATCATTGTTCACCTGGCATTCGTCCCATATTCTGGACAAATCGAGCAGTGCATCGGGGCTGAGAGCATTCTTGGTTTCAGGTATGTTCAATCCCACTTTAGCAATATGACCTTCTATCTCTAATCTGACTCCCATGTTGACCTCCTGATATTTAATATTGAGAACACACCTAAACCAAATAGCTATAAAATTCAAGGCAAATATAGTAAGCGAAGGAAATCGGCAGTGAAATTCGTAGTGCTCACCATGCTTCATTCCCGCAAGAAGAATCCAACAATTTTTTGACATATTCCGGCAAATAGATTAGAAAGGCAAAGCTGCTTAAATCTGCAATAGTGCGGGAGTAAATAATGTATAGCGCAAGTGACTTGAGAAAAAACCTGAAGATACAGATTGACGGTGATCCTTACGTAATAGTTGAGTTCACATTTTCAAAACCTGGCAAGGGACAATCTCTCTATCGATGTAAACTCAAGAACATGATCAATGGAAATCAGTTCGAACGCACTTTCCGTTCCGTGGAGACTTTCGAACCCGCCAATCTCCGGGAAAAAAAGATGCAGTACCTCTACGAGGAAGACAACCAGTACTGTTTCATGGACACGGAAACATACGACCAAATTTACCTGACAGAAGACCAGGTCGGTGACGCGAAAAACTACATGTCCGATAATCTGGACGTGGAAATTCTTTTTTTCGGGGAGAAGCCACTCGGAATCACGCTCCCTAATTTCGTAGACCTTACAGTCACCAAAGCGGAACCATGGGCAAAGGGAGATTCCGTTACGGGAAGGACTAAACCGATAGAGGTGGAAACAGCTTATGCTCTTCAGGCACCTCCGTTTGTTGAAGAGGGGGAAAAAATAAGAATAGATACACGCACCGGCGAGTATCTTACCCGCGTCAAAGAATAATGGTGAATCCCGACTTGTCGGTTCACGGTTGCAA
>CAYLXS010000010.1:0-3487 GCA_964387765.1 uncultured Syntrophaceae bacterium | reverse complement strand
CTTACCCGCGTCAAAGAATAATGGTGAATCCCGACTTGTCGGTTCACGGTTGCAAATGACAGGCGGTTACAAATAATGGAAGTAAACTGGACCCTCACGCGTAAGAGAGACGCTCTTCATGTTCGCGCCGCGATGATCCGGGCAATGCGCAAATTCTTTATGGACAGAGACTATCTTGAGGTGGAAACACCCTCCAGGATTCCCGGTATCGCTCCGGAATGCCATATCGATGCGATCCCCTCGGATGGCTGGTATCTTCACACATCACCAGAGCTCTGCATGAAACGATTGCTGGCCGCCGGGTATCCGAGAATATTCCAGATTACCAGATGCTTTCGCAGAGGAGAGCGGGGATTACTACATATCCCGGAATTTACACTACTTGAATGGTACGAAAGCGACATCGACTACCGCCGGATGATGGAGGAGTGTGAAGAGCTCATCGTCCATGTCGCGCGCAGTCTCGGCCATGAGGGGGCCATCGATTACCGTGGGGAAAAGATCGACATCCGGTCACCGTGGGAGAGGGTCTCTGTACGAGATGCCTTCAGGCGTTATTCTTCCGTATCTGTGGAAAAGGCGTTGGAAAGCAATCGCTTTGACGAAATCATGGTTGAAGAGATCGAACCACGGTTCAAAGAAATACAACGGCCGGTATTCCTGTACGATTATCCGGTAACTCTCGGGGCACTCGCGAGGGTAAAGAAAACGGATCCCGAAGTGGCGGAGCGGTTTGAATTATATATGGGTGGGCTTGAACTGGTCAACGCGTTCTCGGAACTGACCAATGCGGCAGAGCAGAGGGCACGTTTTGAAGAGGAACAGAGAAACCGCCACAAATCAGGCAAAACGCCCTACCCCATGCCGGAAAAGTTTTTATCGGAGCTGTCCAATATGCCCGAATCTTCAGGAATAGCACTGGGCGTAGACCGGCTGGCAATGATCTTCACGAACAGCGAATCAATAGATGACGTGGTGGCCTTCACCCCCGAAGATTTGTAATCATTTATTCATACATTGATTCTATCAGGTCGGCGAACTGTTCGTTTATCGACTTTCTCTTGACCTTCATGGTGGGAGTCACTTCACCGTCTTCGGTATACAGTTTCTTGTCCAGGATTCTGAATTTTCTGATATTTTCCACCCTGGCCATCTGTTTGTTCACCTTGTTAATTTCCTGCTGTATCAATTCAGTAACTTCTTCCGTCTTTGTAAGTGTCGCGAAGGTGGTGTACTGAACCTTTGCGTTCTGGGCAAACTTCAGGACATTCTCCTCGTCTATCACGATTATGGCCGAAAGATACTTTCTCTTGTCTCCTATTACTATCGCATCATTGATATAGGGAGAGAACTTCAGCTGGTTTTCTATATACTGAGGGGCGATATTCTTTCCTCCCGCCGTGATGATCAGGTCTTTCATCCTGTCCGTTATCTTGAGATACCCTTCCTCATCAATCTCACCCACGTCCCCTGTATGCACCCAGCCATCTTCAAGGGTCTCTCTGGTGTTTTCTTCGTCCCGGTAGTATCCTTTGAAGATCCCCTTGTGTCTGACAATAATCTCTCCACCCTGGCCTATTTTAACCTCGGTCCCCGGCAGCGCCTTTCCCACCATGCCAAGTTTGAAGTCAAATTCACCACCCATATGTGTAACTCCCGATGTCTCTGTCATGCCGTAGCCCTCGCGGATCGGTATGCCGATACTCTGAAAATACTTGAGGATATCATGCGATATCGGAGCGGCTCCGGAGAATCCCAGACGTGTCCTGTCAAAACCCAGTCTTTCCTTGAGCTTCCAGAAGACACAGAAATACGCCAGTTGATAACCGATTGACAACAGCAAAGGTATTTTCTTTCCGGCAAGTCTCAGGTCGTTGTACTTAGCACCGATCTTGACCGCCTGTCGGTAAACCGTCCTCTTGAACCATGTGGCATCATCCATCTTCAGCACGATGGCGGAATAGTATTTCTCCCATATCCGGGGAACCGCGTGAAATATTGTGGGGGAGACATCCATCATATCGTTCATCACCGTATCCGTGTTTTCGGTAAAGTTTACCGTATGTCCCACTGTCATGTGCATCATCATGTCAAAGATCTGCTCATACACATGATTAAGAGGAAGAAATGATATGGATTCATCATCTACGCTGGCTGTCGTTACCTTGGCCGCCTGCTCGCCCACCCACAGGTAACCCTCGTGATGGAGCATCGCCCCCTTCGGAGGACCCGTTGTCCCGGAAGTGTAGATGATTCCCGCTATGTCTCCGGCTTTTCCTTCTTCAACAAGGGTGTCATAGAGGGCAGAATTCTCCATGTCAGCTTCTCTGCCGATCTCCATAATCTTGTCGAAACTGATCACCATCGGGTCTTCGAGGTCCCTGAGGCCTTCCATATCCCACACAATAATCTTTCTCAGCTGGGGGGTATTTTTCCTGAAGATAAAGGCCTTGTTCATCTGTTCTTCATCCTCACAGATAAATACGACTGAATCCGAATGTCCAACCACATATTCGCATTCCTTTGCGGGATTAGTAGTGTAAACACCCACAAAGGTGGCTCCCAGAGACATCACTCCGAACGCTGAATAAAGCCATTCCGGCTTGTTTTCACCGATAATGGCAACATGGTCGCCTTTCTTCACTCCGATGCTGTTCAGGCCCAGCGCCGTGAACTTCACGTTTTCCAGGTACTGTCTCCAGGTAATATCGTGCCAGATGCCAAAATCTTTCACCCTCAACGCGATCCTGTCGGGCTGTTTCCCGGCTATATTGACAAGGGCTTTAGGCAGGGTGTTTGCTTGCATAGTGTTTGCTCCCGGTAATTTTTGTGTTTTCAGCGGAATCTGACTTTTCTTCTGTATCTCTTGGACGATTTGGCTTTTCTGTACCCATCAGCAGTTGTCTCCTCTGTGTCAATCCCAAGATAAAACCTCTTTACGTCCTCGTCTTCGAGCAGCACTTCCGGTTTATCGGCACGCACTATCCTGCCACTCTCCATCAGGAAGGCAAAGTCCGCATACTTCAGGGCCATATTGACATTCTGTTCAACAAGCAGGATGGTCATTCCCCCTTTGTTGATATCCCGTATGATGTTGAATATCTGCTTCGTGAGAAGAGGGGACAGGCCCAGAGAAGGTTCATCCAGCATCAGAAGCTTCGGACGGCTCATCAGCGCCCTTCCGATGGCCAGCATCTGCTGCTCGCCCCCGCTCATATATCCCGCTTCCTGTTTCTGTCTCTCTCTGAGTATGGGAAAATGTCTGAACACATCTTCTATATCCTTCTTTATCTCTCTCCTGTCCTTCCTCGTATAGGCACCCATCTGGATGTTTTCCAGTACGGTCAGCTCAGGAAATACCTCTCTTCCTTCCGGCACATAGCTTATCCCCATCCGGACGATCTCTTCCGTATCCTTCCTGTCAATCCTTTTACCCAGAAACTCTATGGAACCTTTTTCGGGCTGGTCATCATCTTCGAGTATCTGC